>NZ_BAABCY010000105.1:0-65463 GCF_039539345.1 Snuella lapsa
TATTCATCCCCTTTTGTGACAGATTCCTCTAAAATTATTTTGTGCTGTAATGGAGGTTTCATGTGTTTATATTTTAGTAGCTATTTAAAAGTGTTATTGATATATTTTTACCCAATCTATAATCATGTGCACCGGAAGGTCTTCTGACTTTACATCGCCTACCCAAGAACCTCCTAATTGCTGATCGATTAAAATATAGAAAGGTTGATCGAATGGCCATTGCGTAGGATCGACACCCTCTAATTTTGGATAGGTATGTGTCTCCTTACCGTTTACAGTAAACACCAGTTTATCTGGATACCATTCTAATCCATAGGTGTTAAATTCTTCGGAATTCACCTTAGCTGTTTTGTAGTAAAGGGGATTATCTTTTTGCTTGAGTTCAAGCGTATAATAGGAATGTACGGTTTGATAGACCATCTCATCGAAATTGAGATGTTCCATGATATCTATCTCTCCATTTCTGGGATACTTCCCATATTTCTTTTGCTCTGCCAATAACCAAATGGCTGGCCAGGCGCCTTTGGCATTTTCTAATTTTGCCCGTATTTCAATTTTACCGTACTGAAAAGCAAATTTCCCCTTGGAATAAATACCTCCTGTTAAAAAGGGACGGGAATCGGCTATGGTATCAGGATTAACTATGCCCTTTAAATGTAGTTTCCCATCGGAGAAACCATAACAGTTTGCGTTATCGGACATATAATTCCCCCAATCAGCTTTATTCGGGGGAATCTTTGTCCATTTTGTTGTATCAATTTGCTGTTCGTTAAAATGATCTTCCCATACCACTTGCCACTTCGTTGTTTGCAGCGTATCCTTTTGAACAAATATATATTCGTCTACTATGGCCGATCGGGACGCCTTACAGTTTACCAATAATAGGGTAAACAACAGGGCTGAATATTTTAACGTTTGAAAACTTACAATTTTAGCCATTGTAAGCTTTTGCTACTTGTTTAGATACTCCTAATCCATCGATACCCAGTTCCATAACATCTCCCGGTTTAAGGTATATAGGCGGATTGAATCCTAAGCCCACCCCAAAAGGTGTTCCTGTTGAAATAATATCTCCTGGCAACAGGGTCATAAATTGTGAAATATAGGATACCACTTCTTCTACATTAAAAATAAAGTCGGATGTGGAAGAGTTTTGAAGTTCCTTACCATTGACCTTTAACCATAAATTAAGATTATTAGGATTAGGAATTTCATCTTTGGTAGCTATGAATGGTCCCACCGGAGCAAAGGTATCACAGCCTTTCCCTTTACACCATTGCCCTTCTTTTTCAATTTGGTAGGCACGCTCAGAAATATCATTGTGCAACACATACCCTGCTATATGGTTGTAGGCTTCTTCCTTTTCTACATAAGATGCTTTTTTACCAATAACAATCGCTAGTTCTACCTCCCAATCTGTTTTCTCACTTCCTCTAGGTATCACCACGTCATCATTAGGTCCAACCAAAGCCGAAGTTGCCTTAAAAAACAAAACGGGTTCTTTGGGTATTGCCATCCCAGCTTCTTCTGCATGCTTGGCATAGTTTAAACCTACACAAACAATTTTAGAAGGTCGCACTAAAGGCGCAGCCAAACGTACAGTATCTGCAATCTTAGGACAGCCAGAAGCATTACTTTCCAGCCAAGAACTTAATCTTTCCAAGCCATCACCTCCAAAAAAAATCTCGTCATAATCCTGTCCGAATGCAGACACATCGATACGTGTTCCATCTTCTAATTGCACGCCAGGTTTTTCATTCCCTTCTTCTCCAAATCGTATTAATTTCATTTTTATTGATTTATTTATTGTTTTTATTTATTTGTTTTTTGATATCCAATTAATTTGCTTCCAGTTTGCAACCGAATCATTTTCCTGAGCTTTGCCAGGAGTACTTCTTCCTTCAAGAATTTGATTTTCTAATAAGGTCTTTAACTCAGTTACCTTTTCAGGATGCTCTTTATAAATATTTTGCATTTCACCAGGATCGGTTACCAGATTATATAGTTGAATCTCTGGTAAGGATACGACATCCTTTGAATTGGGCTTGGGGAAACTCCAACCGGCAGAACCCGGAGCCATCACCAATTTATAATCGCCTTGTCTAATAGCAAAACTTCCATTAATAGAACTGTGAATAATAGCCTCCCGCTTAAACATTTTCCCATTATTTGTTAAAAGTGGTAACATTGAAAAACTGTCTTCTGCCTCGTTATCGGTCAACTTTGCATTTACAATATCGGCACAGGTAGCGAACAAGTCTGTGGTGCATATTGTTTTACCCGAAACGGATCCAGCTTTTACCATTTCTGGCCATTTTACAATAAACGGTACACGATGTCCCCCTTCAAAAATATCGGCTTTATGTCCCCTGTAAATACTACTCGGATTATGATCAAACGCTGCTAACGCCTTATAATCGGCTTGAGGCGAACATCCGTTATCACTTGTAAAAATAACGATGGTATTCTCTTCGATTCCAGCTTCTTTAATGGCTGCCTGTAATTGTCCCATATAACCATCTACTTCCATCACAAAATCGGCATAGGGGTTTAAACCACTTTTACCCAACCACTCCTCAGTAGGTAAAATTGGGGTATGAGGTGAAGGCAAGGCTAAATACAAAAAGAATGGTTTCTCATTTTTGGCTTGCTCCTTTATAAAATTAAAAGACCTCCTGAAGAAGTTTGGGGTTACATCTTCATGAACAAAATCGGGACTTGTCGGTCCTTCGCGCCACCATGTATATTTTCCTTTATCGACCGTTACCGTATCGGGAATGGTGGTAGGCATACCATTCTCAACATAAACATAAGGTGCCATGTCCAACGAACCCGAATGTCCGTAGGCATAATCGAACCCCACATCGTTTGGGCCGTTTTTAATGGGTTTTGAAAAATCGATATTCTTATAATCTCCTGGATTCCATCCATTGCCCAACAAGCTATCCTTTTGTGTTTTAGCCCAATCCCAGCCTAAGTGCCATTTACCTATAAACCCGGTATAATAGCCATTTTCTTTAAGAAAAGAAGCTACCGTAGCTCTGCTATTGGGGATGAGTGCTTTGGAGGTTCCGGTTAAAACACCGCTTTTTAGCCTACTTCGCCAATTATAACGCCCCGTAAGAATTCCGTAACGCGTAGGTGTGCACACGGATGAGGAAGTATGGGCATCGGTAAATATCATACCACCTGCAGCCAAGTTATCCAGATTGGGCGTTTTGATCTTACCGTTGTTGTTAAATACCTTGACATCGCCAATCCCCAGATCGTCTGCCAATACATAAATAATATTAGGTCGCTTTACCGCTTCTTGTTCTACCTCTGCTTTCTGCTTTTTAGTACATGAAACCTGTAATAAAACAATGCAAAGAATTGCAAAAACTAAATGTTGCTTCATTTTATTTTGTTATTAAATTAACGGTTTGCTCTTTCTGGTTTCTAAAGATACCCAGTTTCATTTTACCTTTCCAGTTTAACTTCTGAAAGTTATTTATTAAATCTGATGTATTTTCAATTTCAGCTTCTTCAACCCGAACGACAACATCTCCTTCTTGAACCCCCGATTTCTTAAGAATACTTTTCTCATTAAGCGAAACTACTAAAACACCCGCCGTTTTGTTTAACCCGGATGCCGAGCGCTCTTCAATGGTTTCTATATTTTTTATTTTTGCATCTTGCCAATCTACGATCTCTCCTTTTTCACCACTAATACTTAGATATACTTGTGGAAAATCTGGTTGTTTGGCCAAGGTTTTTAAACGGGCTGTTTTAACCCCAAATACATTTGTTTTGAACGGCACAAAACCAATTTTTTCAGGCTCAGAGCTATCTACGATATCATAATTACCATTAACCGGGTCTTTAAATTCTAAGCTACCATAAATACTGTGGACATCTACACCTTTAGACTGGGCATCCTTCAAAGCTGCTTCGTTAGGGAAAAAATTATAATCCACTTCTTTTCCCCAATGTTTTACCCAAATATCTCTATGACTTGTAAAAACGATATTTTTCCTAAATACATCACCACTGTTTTTAAACCAAACATGCGGATGGAAACCGTTGTTAATCATAACATTATTTTCTACGGTTCTATAAAATCCTTCTCGCAGTTTAATGCCTCCATTTAAGCATAAATTGTTATATATATTATAATTTGAAGAACCATCATCCAAATCGATGTCCCAACCATGATCACACCGAAAGCGGTTGTTTCTAATGATAGTTGTATGTATGGCGTCCCAATAGGGCATCTGCGGATCATCAGCAGCCAACTTATCCATTACCGATCGGTGCGGATGCCAGAAGCGATCACGCCCCCAGGAATTGAACGCGCCATGATCGGAAGTTTCCAATACGGTATTGAATACGTCATTAAATTCTATAACATGGCCTCCCCAAGTACCTTCGCTTACATTGATCCCAGCACGGGGTATGTCGTAAATACTATTATTGCTTACGGTTATGTCCATTGCCATAGAGATCTCCACCCCAGCTGTTTGTTTTTCTATGCGTCCAATTCGGTAAATTAAATTATCGTTGACTACGGATTCACTGGGGTAATTATTTGTTGCGGGGCCTGGTACGGTATCCATTACCGCTAAATCAACATATTCGCCATATTGAAATGAGGGCGAACGCACCGCTTTGGGATCTCCTACAAAACTGATGGCAGTAGCACCGCAATCGTGAATGTGATTTCGTTCTATAGTAATATGGCGATTGTAATTGCTTGCAAAAATGACGTTTCCTCCCAAGTTAACAAACTCGCAATCGGTAATGCTTATATTTTCAGTTCCTTCTATAAACAAAGCTCCTCCTCTAAATATAGTCCAATCACTTCGCAACAAAGGCTCATAATCTTCCAAAAAGGTTCTTTGTGTATGTGTAAACTTAATTCCGCTTATACTAATATTTTGCACAGGTACTCTTTCAGTTCCTTGAATGCTTATCAAATTCTTTAAAGTTGCGCCTTCAAAAAGAGCTGTTTCGACATTTATGTTATTTAAAGGCCAATAATAAAGTTCCTTTTCATCATTATCAAAATACCACTCTCCTGGACTGTCCAATTCTTCCAAAACATTTTCTACCATTCTAAAACGTTCGTGCATTTTTGAAGGTCGGTTGTTTTGATGTCCTCCTACTAAATCTACAGTGCCATCTTCATTGGCTTTAGATATCACGTAATGAAAGTCGCCCCATTCACCACTATGCATGGCGTGTACAATCGCTCCTTTAGGTTGTTGCCATGATTTTACACGTTCTGGTGAAATGGCATCGGCTGCGTGTCCTTGCCAGTGTCCGCCCTCCTCATTATAATTGGGGTATCTTGACAATGCTTGTTGTTGTTCGTTTACAAAAAGTTGATCGAAATCTGAATTCCCTTTTACATCAGCAATCCATATAGAGTCTGATTGTTTAATCCAATTCAAATCTAATTGTTCTGACCCCTTAATAATAACTTTATCTGATTCCTCACCAATAATACTTATATGACTTAGTTCTGGGGTTATTACAATTGGATTGAGTAAACGATATTCTCCTTCTTCTAAATAAATATTTACATGTCCTTCTGGATTTTCATGCTTAAATGCTCTAGCTTTTTCAATGGCCAAATCTATTGTTGCCAATGGAGCGTCTTTAAATCCAGTAGCTGCATCATTCCCATTGGGGCTTACATAAATATCCTGTACCGGTAACGCACAGCTCAAGAATAGTTGAATGCATATTACAAGGGAAACTTTAACTGTTTTCTTCATCTAATACTTATTTTCTTTGATTATTGCTTTTTGAGTACTTTCATTTGATCTATTAAAAAACCAGATATTTTTTCACCCAACTTTATATACCCTTGTTCTGTGAAATGAACATCATGCACTCCTATTCCATATTTGTTGTGAATTTCTTTAGATACTTTATATATATCGTTAACTATTACCCCATATTTTTTCATTACTCCCTTTGCTGCCTTATTGTATCGTTTTGCATCTTTTGTATACCTTCCTGCTTCCTCATTAGGCACATAACTTGTTGTTACAAAAATGAGTTTGGCATTCGATTTCCTTTTAATCATCCTAACAAGTGCATCCAAATTGGCAGTATACTCTTCAACTGTATAGGTTAACGTACCGTTTATTTTATCTCTGTTTCCGTATTCTTTTGAATCAGGGTGTCGGTAACATAAGTCCCATAGTCCCCAATTAAACTGGATGATATCCCAATCGGTATCTCCTATCCAAGCTTCAATATGCCCTAGTCCAGTACCTGTATGCTGCGCATTGCCTGGATTATGCTTTACAATTGCGACATCGGCCAAACTTTTCTGTACAAATGGAGTATAACCAATGGATATGGAATCTCCTATAATTAAAATTTTGGGTTTACTTTTGTAAAAGGCACTCGTACTGCATACAACGAGCAATAGCATCAAGTAATATAGTTTATAAGGGCACTTCATTCTCTTTACATTATTTTTTTACGTTATAAATACTGAAATTCTTTATTTGGGGCTTTCCATCACTTCTTAAAATTTTAAGCCTTAATCGACTTATTTTTACACTTTCAAACTGTTCTATTCGTTTGTGCCCTATGCTTTGTCCACTACATACTTCTTTCCATTTACCATTCACTAAAGCCTCTACCGTATATGATCTAATCCGCTCCCCTTGTTTAATATCCTCCTGGATAATTACATGATTAATCTCTGTAGCAGTTTTAAGCTTTAATTCTAATTTATATCCTGTCCCAGATACTGTTTTTAATGGTTTAGAAAATCGCCTGTTAATCTCATCTCCCCATTCTTTTAATCGTTTAACATCGGGATCAGGTAAAAGACCATCCGGATCGGGTGTTAAGCCCATGATAAGGGTTGAATTCCTGCCAACAGACTTGTAATACATATCTATTAAATTCTCCAAAGGGAAAATGTGGGCTTCATCATCAGGTTCCCAAAACCACTCGTGACGTCCATTATAGCCTCTTAAAGGCGCATCGGCCATAGCAGGCACCCAAAATTTTCCATTGGGATCGCCTTCTTTTAATAACTGAAAATTATTGGTTGCTATATTTCTTCTGGCACTTTCACCTGCCCCTGTGGCATTATAAGGGAATGTAGACCAACATGGATCGGCAACTGTTCCTGATTCGGAGCCACCCCAACGTGCTTCTGCCAACTGTCCGTTATGATAGAACAAGCAATTGGGTTGGTATTTTCTAACTATGGGTAAAACATCTGGCGCTCCATTATCGGGATGATCGGCACCACCATCAAACCAGATTTCAAAAAGTTCTCCATAATTGGTACATATTTCTTTCACCATACCTTCTATCATTTGGTTATACCATTTCTGACGATTTTCTTTAAATGCGCCTTCTCCATTGACCTTAAAGTCATGAACACCTAAAAATGAATTCCATCGTATACCTAAATAGATACCGGGCTTAATACCATACTTTCTACAGGACGCTACAAAATCGGCCACAATATCACCTTTACCGTTACGCCAATCTACTGCTCTTAAACAATAAGGATTAACTTTAGATTGGTACAAGGCAAACCCTGTTTCGTGTGTTGCTGTTAAAATCGCAAATTTGGCACCAGCATCTTTGGCAGCCTTCACCCATTGATCTGTATCTAATTGTTTAGGATTGAATATCTGATAATTGTTAACAGGATCGATTCGGTTATTCCCTTGACCGTATTTTATACCATCAAATACGTGCAGATCGTAATGGAATACGACGCCCATTTCGGCTTGCTGCCAAGCTAATTGCCTATGATTCGGTTTTGGATATGATACCTCTTCTATAGGAATGAAAATACTATAGGATTGATCGCCTTTCTTAGCAGCCAAGCTTAGCACTTTGGGTTTGCCATTTTCATGATAAACAAATGGACGTTCCAAACGGTCGGGGACGAGTATCGATCCATCTGCCATTTTAATTTTCTTAGGCAAGAGCACATACTCATTAGCCTTTTTCCAATGGATCCCATCATGTGATGTTACCATACCTATGAAACCATGAGCATGGAACACACCATAAAAACGGTTTCTGGTTTCATCGTACCACATAGACATATCTTCGGTATCTATATAATCGATTACTGGTTTTTCCTGAATTTCAAATGGTCCTTGTGGTGATTTTGAAATGGCTATGGCCTGATTTCTTATAAAACGTTTTTCATTGGGTTTATCACCCTTAACAATCAAATAATAGTTACCATCACTTCCTCTATCAATAGCTGGGTTTACGGTAAGGGTTGTTATAGGTCCCGAAGGCTCTATTAAGGGTGCATCCATACGTTTCCATGGACCATTGATAGAATTTGCAACGGCTACACCAGTACGTTGATTGGGACGTAAAATTTTCCAATTTGGATGACTGTATCCTGTACGGGCTGTTTCTACAAGTTCTTCTTCTGTAAAATCGTTATCTCCTAAATTGGTAGCTATGTAATACAAATAGTATTTCCCTTCAAAATATTTTATTTTAGGGTTATGTGCTGTAATAGCATCCCATCGGTTATTGCGGGCACCTTCAAGTACTACGTCTTTAAATTTCCAGGGACCAGCAGGGCTTTTGGACGTGGCATGTGCAATCTCTGAATGCGTGAGCCAGCCTGTAAATCCATACTCTTTTTTCCATCGTGCATAGAACATATGGTACTTTCCGTCCTCTCCTTTTAATATGGATGTACCCCAATTGTAATAGCCCTCGGTCTTAAACACATTGTCTGAGGTAATAGACTTAAACTTGTCGTACAAACGTAAGTCATCTGTATTATTTTGTGCAACGCTAAAGTTTACAAAAAAGAGTAAGATTACGATATAACCATATTTTGCAATATACTTCATCTACTAAATTTTAGTTTACTGAATAATCCTAGGATCTTCAAAAAGTTATTTACTCGAAAATATCTAACTCTGCAATGGCAGCTGTTTGTTTGCCTCCTGCTATGGTTTTAGACTCAATTCTAATGAATCTAACTTCTACCGTATTCTTAAAATAATGGTTTCTTCTTACGGGATCGTTAATTAGGTTTCCAAATTTAAAGGCTTCAACGGTTTTCCACTGTTTACCATCCTGGCTTACTTTAAATATACCTTGCTCGATCATGCCGTCGGCATGTTTTGTTTGCGGGGTGTAAGCAAAGCCCTTTAGGTTATAAGAACGTCCTAAGTCAACAGTCAAATAATGGGTATTTCCTTTTGCTTCTGATTGCCAATAGGTGTTTGGATTTTCATCAAAAGCATATGTTCCTGGGTGTTTATCCGCATCGCTATCTGTTGCTACAATTTTCCAATCGGTTTTTAAAATACCGAACACACGGGATGCTATGCTACCCATTTCTTCCTTATCGATTGCAACGGCCTTAACTTCGGTCGATGCCACAATTTCGGAATCTCCAAACAGCTTAGAGGCTTTTGTTGGTATACTACCATCGGTGGTATATCGGATTTCATAGCCAGCATTTAAATTGTTTATAGCATCTTCTCCATGGGGTTTCCATCCAAAATCGTGTTTTTTGGGTGCAATATTAAGTTTTCCTTCAGCATCTCTGGAAATCGTTAATTGTGGCGGACGTGTTTTGTAATAATGCGCTGAAATATTTGAAACAGTTGGCACAAAACGCGAAGCGGTAACACGTATTCTGAATTTATTGGAAGTTACCTCCTGAAAACGTAAAATACGTTTGTAGCCTACATTAGTGGCTTTAGCAATTTCCTGCCAAGCATTATCAATCCAAGCATCCAAAGCATGAGATTCAATACGTTCTCCATGTGTAGTTATGGCTTCTTGTAACACCACACGATTGATTGTAACTGGTTCATTTGTGCTTATAAGTATTTCATTTGAATCACCTAATAACTCAAAACTTTTCACATCTGCATCCAATACTTTGGAAGGCCCTTCTGCGTCTTCAAATAAATTAGTATTATAAGTAGCTTCAATACGCTTCCCTACCTCTTTTAGGACCTTAACATCTTCTGGTGAAAACTTACCTTCTCTATTTGGAGGGATGTTCAATAAAAATGTTGAGTTTCCTCCTACTGAACGTTCATAAATATCAAATACATCGTCGGCGCTACGTACTTTTTGTTTATCCTCGTCTCTATAAAACCATCCTTCGCGAATAGAGGTATTCGTTTCAGCTTGCTGGTAATGCAAATATTTAGCATCATACAGTTTCTCCCGGCTTCCAATATCTTTACCTGTAATATCGGCAAAGCTATTCATTTGATTCGGATCTGTTTTATATGGGATGACATTCCATTCGGTATCTCTTGTTCCACCGGCTTCGTTACCACACCAACGAATGTCCTGTTTTCCAAAGACTACTGCTTTTGGTGCCAATGTTGCAATGAGCTCTTTCCAAGCTAGGTAGTTATATTTTTGTCCGCCTTTACGCTTCGGGTGGGCACCATCAAACCATACTTCATGAATGGGGCCATATTCTGTTAACAATTCGAAAAGCTGATTTAAGAAATACTCATTATAATCGTCGACATTAAATGTAAAAGTCGTTTTATTGGCAAACGGACGCCCTTTAACAGGTCTTGGAATGGTTCGGTCTGAATACTTGCTTAGATTACCATAAAGCCCTTCTTCATTTTCAATTTGGTACAGATCGGCTGGTGATAAATAGACTCCTAATTTTAGTCCGTACTTCTGACAAGACTCAGAGAGTTCCTTTAAAATATCTCCCTTTCCATCTTTAAAGCCAGTAGACATAATACCGTGCTTGGTATAGCGGCTTTGCCAAAGCACAAATCCGTCGTGATGTTTTACTGTGATGATTACCATTTTCATACCGGCACTTTTCATGGCTTCACACCATTGATCGGTATCCAAAGTCTTTAAATCGAAAATTTTTGGGTCTTCCATGCCATTTCCCCATTCCATACGGGTAAAGGTATTTGGACCGAAATGAATAAATGCAATGAATTCATTTCTTAGTGCCTCGTACTGATTGGCTGTCGGTACAACATGTGCCGCTTTTAATATAATGGAATCTTTGGTATCACCTTCTTTAATTTCAATGGTATTACTGGTATTTAACACCAATCCTTTTCTTTGGTTACACGAAACAAAAACCAAGAAGGCAACTAATAAACTGGATAGTTTGTACATATTTGAATTTTATTGTTTTGTTATTTTAATAGCATAGGCATAGGTATCGGATACTTTGAATTTATCTGGTCGATAAACAGGCAGTTTTATCATAACATCATTACCTAACTGTTTTACTCTTAATTCTTCTCCTGTTGCCAGCAATGTAATTTTTGCATTTTCAGGCGCTTTAAAATTTCTTATAGTAACCGACTCCGTCCATTTTGGCATAATGGCAAAGTAGGCCTCTTCATTTTGTGTAAAGAATAACTCTTTAACCGCATAACCTGGTTCGGGATCGATGGTTTGTTTTAAAATGACATCGCCTCCTAAATAGTGTTGCTTGGGTATATAGTTTTTTTCGCCATTTAATGACCATTGAAAAGAGTTATTCCAAGGGCGCGTTCCATAGATAGCTTCTCCGTTTGTTTTCAACCAGCTTCCTATTTGCAATAAGCGCTCTTGCATAATTACTGGTATTCTTCCTCTGGCATCTGGACCAATATCTAACAACAAATTACCTCCTGTACTGACAATGTTAACTAGAGTTAATACTAGTGCTTTTGGTGAATTGTAATCTTCTGCATCTTCATTGCGGTTGTACCCAAATGAAAATCCCATGCCGCGACATTCTTCCCAAGGCTTATCAAATTCGGGAGTTGCCGCTTCATATTCTGTAGTAAAGTAACCTCCATGATGTTTTCTTACTCCTTTTCCCCAACGGTCATTAACGACAATAGATTCTTTTACGTTCGATTCGTTAAACAACCAGGCCAAAAACTCTTTAGACTTCCATTTCTCGTCTTCCATATCCCACTCACCATCTGCCCATAATACATCCGGACTATATTTAGTTACCAAATCCTTTACTTGAGGGATAAAATGCTCATCTACAAAACGTTCTTTGTCTTTTTGCCACCAAGGGTGATACCATTCGTAAAGCGAATAATACAATCCCATTTTAACGTCGGTTTTCTTTACAGCTTCCGACAACTCTCCTACCAAATCCCTTTTGGATCCAACTTCCATACTGTTCCATGCAAAGCCCCTATCATTGGCTTGCTTGTTAGGCCAAAGTGTAAATCCGTCGTGGTGCTTAGAGGTCAATACAATGTATTTGGCTCCTGCTTTTTCAAACAATTCAGCCCAATCATCGGGATTGAACAAATCGGCTTTAAAGTGCTCTCCAAAATCATAATAACTAAAGTCTTCTCCATAGGTTTTATTATGAAAATTAACTATTTCGTCTCCTTTAAATTTACCATTACCAAAAAGGGATTTACTCTGTAACCAATATTGATACCACTCCGAATAGGTCCCTTTGGGAGACCAGGCTGGTACTGAATATGGTCCCCAATGTATGAATACTCCAAATTTAGCATCTTGAAACCAATCGGGTATAGGACGGGAGTCTAAAGATTCCCAGGTGGGTTTGTAGGTTTCCTGAGCGTTAACAGAAGCGCAAGTTGCTATTGCTAACAAAAAGTTTATCAGGTATCGTTTTTTTAATAGGTTCATATAATTTAATGTTTATCGATTTCAAAAGTCCATGCGTCGTGTGTTGGCATTTCAGCATATTTTATGTCACTTGTATCAATATGCATCTGTCCGTTTACATAAGTCCAGGGTAAGTCCTTTTCTAAACCCAATAGTTTTACTGTTGCATGAGCACCTGGATCTGGTACTGTTAGCTTTAATTTATCATCTGGCCACTCAAAACTAATTGCATATATTTTACCCTTGTTTTGAGTATAGCACAAGTATGTTTTTAATGAACTATAAGTTGCATTTAAGCCTTGTGTTTTCTTGTCTGCATCCAAAAAGAAAGCTGATGCAGGCACTAGCTGTTTTTCATTACCTTTCGTTTTCCAAAACAAGGCAATAGATGCATTTAAATCCTTTTCCCTGTATTTGATTTGAACTGGATAGGCGACACCTTCTTTTAACTTAATCGTACCTTGTGTTGTTGCACTGGTCTGCGCTCCCATAACTTCGGATTGTGACCCAGAAGCCGTATAGTTTTGATTAATAACCTCTTTTCCGTCTATTAAAACAACGGCCTCATCATCTGCTTTGATTTCAAAAGTATAGCTACCATTTTGAGGCGCTACAATGTAACCTTTCCATGTTGCCGAAAAATGATCTTCTTTAATCCCTTTCATAGGCGAATTACGCACCCAATTAAAATCAATTTGCGAGTCTACACGTTTAAGAAAAACTTCTTTTTCTTCCTCATGAACAGTATAAGGTTTTGATCCGTAAATAGCATCCTCATTTATTTTCAACCAATTTCCAAGATCTAGTAAACGCTCCTGCTGTATTAACGGAATTTGTCCATCTGCTTTAGGTCCCACATTTATAATCATACCACCACCATTGGCAACGGTGTGCACAAAACGTTGAATTAAATCTTTGGAACTCCCATAGGCTTCCAATGTTTCATTCCTGTTTAAACCAAATGACCGTCCTATTCCTCTAACTTCTGCCCATGGCCTG
This sequence comes from Snuella lapsa, assembly GCF_039539345.1. Taxonomy (NCBI): domain Bacteria; kingdom Pseudomonadati; phylum Bacteroidota; class Flavobacteriia; order Flavobacteriales; family Flavobacteriaceae; genus Snuella; species Snuella lapsa. Next base: position 13,609 of record NZ_BAABCY010000105.1, read on the forward strand.
TTGGTTACTTTAATTCCTGCACTGTATTCTGGCGTTAAAAAGCCCGTATCCAATCCATGCCCCCAACGGTTATTCACAATAGCTTCGTCACCTACTAAGTTATAATACCAGTGAATCAATTCTGCCGAATGCCATTGTTTGGCTGAATTGAACCATTCGCCATCAGCAAATATTAAAGACGGTTTATATGTACTTATTAATTCCTTAAATTGGGGCACCATATAGGATTCTATATAGTTTGTAATGCTATCATGCGGATCGGTATACCAACGATGTAGTGGATGGTTCCATTCTGGAAGTGAATAATACAGTCCCATTTTAAGGCCAGACTTTTTTACTGCATTTGTTAGCTCACCAACAATATCGCGTTTAGGCCCTACATCAACCGAATTCCAATTTCTACTGTATTTACTAGGCCACAAAGCGTAACCATCGTGGTGCTTGGATACTAGTACAACATATTTAGCTCCTGATTTTTTAAAAAACTCGGCCCATTCCTCTGCTTTAAACAATTCTGCTTTAAACAGCGGAGCAAAATCTTTATAGGTGAAATTTTGCCCATAGGTATCCTTCATAAAATTAGTACGCAAAGAATCGCCTAACTGCAGACCTCTTAAATACCACTCTCCATAAGATTCTTTACCTCCATAGGCTGGCACAGAATACAAGCCCCAGTGAATAAAGATTCCAAGTTTAGCATCTTTAAACCACTCTGGATAAGGCCTTTCTGAAATTTCTTTAATGTAATCTATTTTCTCATTTTGTTGCGAAAACGTTATCGTAACGACGCTAAAAAATGTAACGATTAATAAACACTTTTTAATCATTATCCATTTAATTTTATAAACCCTCCGTCTATTGGAAAGTCTGTTCCTGTAATAAATGAAGCTTCATCAGAACATAAATAGAGTGCTAAATTGGCTATTTCTTCAGGTTTTCCCATACGTCCAATTGGCTGAGTTTTAGACAAGGCTTGAAACATCTCATCTTCCTTTCCTGGATAATTTTTCTTTATAAAACCGTCTACAAATGGCGTATGTACTCTTGCAGGGGATATACAATTACAACGAATACCATCATTAACATAATCCTTAGCTACTGAATAAGTCATAGTAAGTGCTGCTCCTTTAGACATCGAATATGCAAAGCGATCTGAAATCCCAACAGATGAAGCAATAGAAGCCATATTTAAAATAACGCCGCCCCCGTTTGCTTTCATTTTAGGTACAACGGCATGCATGCAGTTATATACACCTTTTACGTTTACATTATAAATACGGTCTAAATCGGCTTCTTCTGTACTTTCTACGTTACCCACATGGGCAATTCCAGCATTATTAACCAAAATATCTATAGTATGCTGGGCTGCAATATTATTTATAACGTCTTTTACTTGTTGATGGTTAGAGACATCGCATTGATAGAAGTAAGCTTGTCCTCCATTGTTATTGATCTCGTTAGCAGTTAAATTACCATTTTCAGCATTAAACTCTAAAATATGTACTTGAGCTCCTTGCTTTGCAAATGTTGTTGTAATAGCTTTCCCTATTCCACTCGCTCCACCTGTAATGATAGCCGTTTTTCCTTGTAGACTGAATATTGACATTGTTATTTTAATATTTAATTCTAGGTGTTTAATCCTATTGTTTAGTTTATTAATTGAATTTGTTTATGCTTATAAAAACTTAAAAACAGATACTTTTTAAGTATTCATACAAATTTAGTTAGTCATACTGATAGGTACTACTATAAATGTTACCCCGTCCTATACTATTTTTGCCTATATAGAGCTTATATCCTATGATGATGCAATAACAATTCAAACGATTGAACCATAACAAATATAAATATTTTTTTTCCATGCTATCAACGTATATAAAGTTTTATAACCACTCTATTGTCCCGAGCCTTAATTTTCTTTCAAAAAATTAAAAAAAGCAAAAATAGTATCATATCTGGTCTAATAATTAGTAGCCTCGACCCTAGTTGCCTTGCTATATTTGTAACATAATATGAGATTATATTAGAGTTAGTTTAGTTTTTTAGTAAAGGGTTGACATTAATGTCAGCCCTTTATTGTTTAATTTAAAAGTTAAAAACGTAAAGAAGAGTTTACAAACAGAATTATTATATAAAAAAAAGCCGCTTTAAGCGGCTTTATATATTTGTTGTTTAATTTTATTTACTTAAGTACATTTTCCTTCTGGAATACAAATCGTAAAACTCGTCATCTTTTAAACTATCTATAAACAAGATACTTTCTCCTGTACTTTTCATTTCTGGCCCCAATTTCTTATTGACGTTAGGAAACTTATTGAAAGAGAAAACTGGTTGCTTAATGGCATAACCTTCTAATTTAGGATTGAAGTTAAAATCTTTAAGTTTCTTATCTCCCAACATTACTTTAGTAGCATAATTTACATAAGGTTCTCCATATGCCTTTGCTATAAATGGTACTGTTCTGGATGCTCTTGGGTTTGCTTCAATAATGTAAACAGTATCATCCTTTATAGCAAACTGGATATTTATTAATCCAACAGTGTTTAAAGCTAAGGCAATCTTCTTGGTATGGTCTTTTATTTGTTGCATTACCAAATCACCCAGATTAAATGGAGGTAATGTAGAATTACTATCTCCTGAATGGATACCACATGGTTCGATATGCTCCATGATACCAATAATGTATACATCTTCACCATCACATATGGCATCTGCCTCTGCTTCTATAGCACCATCTAAGTAATGGTCTAGCAGCAATTTATTATCTGGCATTTTACTCAACAAATCTACTACATGCTTTTCCAACTCTGCTTTATTGATAACGATTTTCATTCCTTGCCCTCCAAGAACGTATGATGGACGTACCAAAATCGGGAAGTCCAATACATCGGCTATTGCCAAGGCCTCATCGGCCGTTGTAGCAATGTCGAACTTAGGATATGGGATATTGTTTTCTTTTAACAAGTTTGAAAATAAACCTCTATCTTCAGCTAAATCCAAAGCTTCAAAGCTAGTTCCTAGTATCTTTATACCGTAACGTGATAATTTTTCAGCAAGTTTCAAAGCTGTTTGCCCTCCTAATTGAACAATAACACCTTCTGGCTTTTCATGCTTAATTATATCATATATATGTTCCCAGAATACAGGTTCAAAGTACAATTTATCTGCCGTATCGAAATCGGTTGATACCGTTTCTGGGTTACAGTTAATCATAATGGTTTCATAACCTACTTCGGCCGCTGCCAAAACCCCATGTACACAACAGTAATCGAATTCAATTCCTTGTCCTATTCGGTTTGGACCGGATCCTAAAACAATTACTTTCTTCTTATCGGAAACCTCACTTTCGTTATCGGCATAACGCTTTCCATCTGCTGTCTCCATATCACTCTCAAAAGTAGAGTAATAATAAGGTGTTTGCGCCTTAAATTCTGCAGCACAAGTATCCACTAATTTGTAAACCCTGTTAATACCAAGCTCTTCCCTCTTATTGTACACCTGACTCTCTAAACAACCTAGCATATGTGCTATCTGTCTGTCACCATATCCTTTTTGCTTTGCTTCCAACAACAATTCTTTTTCAATAGAATCAATCGTGTAGGTAGATATTTCATTTTGCAGCAAATACAATTCCTCATATTGCTTCAAAAACCACATGTCTATTTTAGTAATCTCATGGATTCTACTTAAAGGTATTCCTTTAGCAATGGCATCATAAATTATAAATACACGATCCCAAGAAGCATAGGTTAATTTTTCTATAATCTGATCGTAATTTTTATTTTCTTTACCATCAGCCCCCAATCCATTACGCTTAATTTCTAGCGACTGTGTTGCCTTGTGCAAAGCTTCCTGGAATGAGCGACCAATTCCCATAACCTCACCAACAGATTTCATTTGAAGCCCTAAAGTTCTGTCTGAACCTTCAAATTTATCGAAATTCCAACGTGGTATTTTTACGATTACATAATCTAAGGTTGGTTCGAATAAGGCCGATGTAGACTTGGTAATTTGGTTACTTAGTTCGTCTAAGTTATACCCAATAGCCAATTTGGCCGCTATTTTAGCAATAGGATATCCTGTTGCCTTACTGGCCAAGGCAGATGAACGAGAGACACGTGGGTTGATTTCGATGGCTATTATTTCCTCTTTCTCATCTGGACTTACTGCAAACTGCACGTTACACCCTCCTGCAAAATCACCAATACTACGCATCATATGGATTGCCATATCACGCATTCTTTGATAGGTTTTATCGCTCAATGTCATGGCCGGTGCAACGGTTATTGAATCTCCCGTATGGATACCCATAGGATCCATGTTTTCGATAGAACAGATAATAACCACATTATCGTTAGCATCTCTTAGCAACTCTAACTCATACTCTTTCCAACCAATTAATGCTTTGTCGATCATTACTTCGTGAATTGGGGAAACCTCCAAACCACGCGTTAGCAACTCATCAAAATCTTCTTCTTTATGTACAAAAGAAGCCCCAGCTCCTCCTAGTGTATAGGATGCCCTGATAACTAAAGGAAAACCAAACTCTTGGGCAATTTCCTTTCCTTTTAGATAAGAAGTAGCCGTAGCTTGTGGTGCCATAGGAATGCCTATTTTAAGCATTAGTTCCCTAAACTGCTCTCTATCTTCGGTAATGTTTATTGCATCAATATCAACTCCAATAATTTCAACACCAAAGTCTTCCCAAATTCCTTTTTCATCTGCTTCTATACACAAATTCAATGCTGTTTGCCCCCCCATCGTTGGTAACACTGCATCTATTTGTGGGTGTTCTTTTAAAATTTTAATTAAGGATTTTGTATTAAGAGGCAATAAATAAACATGATCCGCCATAGATGGATCTGTCATAATAGTTGCTGGATTCGAGTTTATAAGAATGGTTTCAATTCCATCTTCTCTTAATGATCTTAATGCTTGGGATCCAGAATAGTCAAACTCACAAGCTTGTCCGATAACAATAGGCCCCGAACCAATAATTAAAATAGATTTTAGTTTTGAATTTTTTGGCATTTTTACTGTATTGTTTTGTCTTTATATAATCTTAAAAATTGCTAGGTGATAAGCAGATATAAAAAAAGGCGTTACACATAAGCAACACCTTTAAATTATTAACAATGAAAAATCATTATTTTTTATGTCTTGTTTCAGAAGATACAGAAAGTTTTTTTCTTCCCTTAGCTCTTCTACGAGCAAGGACTTTTCTACCGTTAGCAGAAGCCATTCGCTCTCTAAAACCATGCTTGTTTCTTCTCTTTCTCTTTGATGGTTGAAACGTTCTTTTACTCATTACCTTGTATCTTTAATTCTGAATGTATTATCTTTAATTTGGTGTTTTTTCCAAAACTGAGTGCAAATATACAAAGAGTTTTTACTTTGACAAACCTTATTTAAAAATATTTTCACATCCTTATTTTTTTGATCTTTTACTATAAAAACACTAGCATAGAAGGTCTATTTACTCCAGCATTTATTAAATCAGCATGGGTAAATTAAATAAAAAATTAGTTTCTTTGCAGTCTAAATTAAAAGGGCACTATCTACAAAATATTGAGTGTCCAATCACCTATTTAAATTTACGTCAAAATGTACAATAAAATTATAAAACTTATTATTGCGGCTGGTATCATTGCTTTTGCTATTTATCAATTTACTGAAGGTTATATAGGTAATGGCATTATGTTTATATTACTTTCCTTAATTTTTGTATTCCTTTATTTTAAAAATGAATTTATTCTATTGGCTTTTTTAAGATTGCGTAAACAAGATTTTGAAGGAGCAAAAAAATGGCTTAACAAAATCAAAAATCCAGAAGCTGCCCTAGTAACCAAACAGCAAGGTTATTATAATTACCTACATGGGATTATGGTTTCGCAAACCAACATGAATGAAGCGGAAAAGTACTTTAAGAAAGCTATTACTTTGGGCTTATCCATGGATCACGACCTGGCTATGGCAAAACTTAACTTATCGGGTATTGCTTTTTCCAAGCGTAGAAAGCAAGAAGCGCAAAGACTCTTAACAGAGGCCCAAAAATTAGATAAGCGCGGCATGCTTACAGATCAAATTAAAATGATGAAAGAGAACATGAAACGCGCGCAAATGCCTAACCAACATTACGGATCTGGCGGTTCCCTTAGACAACAGAAAAGAAGAGGTTAAAACGGCTATACATATAATAAAAAATAAGGCACTTATAAATCTATTTATAGGTGCCTTGTTTTTTCTGAGCACTTCTTTTCATGGATATACAACAAAACAAATAAAAAAGCTGCCTTAAATTAGACAGCCATGCTTTTATAGAACTGGTTTAACGCAAGTTTGAATGCTTAGTATTCTTGGCTCAAGGTAATTTATTGCACATCATAATATCCATCTTTGGGAATATCAATAAAATATAACTTTCTAGATTTATTATTAAGATGTCGTTCTCTTAACCAAGGGTTATGAAGCTTTAAGATTTTATAATTGATCCCAAAGTTTTCAGCGAATTTTGAAAAATTAGTTACGGCTGTATCGACCTCAACTTTATATGTTGGTACATTGTTATACAGATCTTTCTCCCTAAAATTAAAACCATATTTTGTTGGGTTGGTTAAAATTTCCTTTAAAGCAACAATTCTAAAGAGGTATCGCCCCGTTTCCTCTCCTAACAATAAATCATAGTAATTAGTTACATTCTGTTCTTTTAAACGTCTGGAGACACCTGCGTTTCCTGCATTATATGCTGCTGCTGCCAATGTCCAAGAACCTAGTTGTTCTTTCGATTTTAACAGGTATTTACAAGCGACTTCGGTTGCTTTCTCTAAGTTATAACGTTCGTCTACATTTGTATTTATTTCTAAGCCATTTTCTCTTCCAGTAGATTTCATGATTTGCCATACACCTCTGGCTCCTGCTGGAGATACAGCATTGGTCAAACCACTTTCTATCACGGCCAAATACTTAAAATCATCGGGCACACCATATTTAGCGAGGATGGGTTCCATAATCGGAAAGTATTTTCTCGCCCTTTTAAACATAAGTAACCCATTAGACTGCCAATAGGTATTGACCAATAACTCTCTGTCCATACGTTCTAGGATATCAGGGTTTTTTAAGGGCATCTGTTCTCCTGCAAAATCTAAATTATCGGGCACCTGTAATGCATAAACGTTATAATCGTTTATAAGCTTTTTTTCAAAATTCTCATCGGTTGGAGCGTCTTGGAGGGCATAAATAAACAAGGCAGATAAACTTAATAATCCCACAAACGCCAGTGCTTTTTCTACTATCTTCATCATTAAAAAGTTTTGCATAAAATTAAAAAAAATAATTGAAAGGGCTCTATTAAGCGTTTAAAATGATTCTTGGTAAATGTTCATTAAACCACTTATATTTATTGATAATCATTATATGGGAACCATTTTTTACTGTAATACAAGATTGAATATTTTTTATAGGGAATACTGCGTCTTTATCGCCATGTATATGTACAATATCTTCTTGAAAAAACTCTTGCTTCCAACACACCATATGCTTAATGGCCCAACTTAAATATTCCGGGGCATTAACAGACAAATATTTTTTATACAAATCCAAACGTTTTGTTATACCATTCCCAAAAGCATATTTTGCCAATATATCAATATTTGACGCTAACTGGGTTGGTATTAATTTATAAGCTTTTGTTTTACATGCCAATAACATTTGCACTGGTAACTCCTTAACTGTTTTTACACTCGAAACTATAATTAGTTTTTTAACCTTAATATGCTTACTAATTTCCTGAACTAATACACCTCCAAATGATACTCCTAATAAAACAACATCATCATGTTTTATATGTTTGGATAGCCTCAAAGCATAATCATGAAGTGATTCATTGTTATTTAACGGCATTATCCATTCCAACCAATGAATTTCAAACCTATCCTCGGGCAATTTAATGTGCTCAAAAATGATTGGACTTGCAGCCATGCCCGGCATCAAATAAATATGAATTATTTTTTGTGGCATTTAATCAAATAATTTTTTACTACTAATAAAAGTAACTTCTCATAAACCATAAAAATCCACCTAATAGTTTATTTAATAAGGCATTAACTTAAATTCTACTTTAGAGTGATACTTTTTTTTTGTAAATTTGTATCACAAAGCTAATAAATAGTCCTCACTATTAATATTCCATTGAAATAAAACACACACACCATGATTGATGTTGCAGAATTAATAGACAATGATTTCTTACGCCAATTTGAAATTAAAATTGATGATCATTTAGCTAAAATTGAATACTCCTTGCAAGAGCGCAAAATCTTTTTAACAAAGCTTGTTATTCCTGAAGAAATTAATGACGAAGATTTTAGCAAAGAATTTCTATCTGCTGTTTTTAAACAAATTGAAGATCGCAATTTAAGCATTGTCCCTACAAGCCCTGAAATTGCAAAATTTGTTAGAAGTAACAGAAAATACAAACGAATGCTACCTGTAGGAGTAAGGATTTAAGTTATTTAAATTATAGATTGTTAGACCACAAACCTCTACTTACCTGTGTTAGTAAAGGTTAAAAGCTCTTTTAACTTCTTTTTTGAAATTTTAAACAGTGACTTGGTTTTAGTGTTCAATAGATACAAAAGCATAATCTTCTTAAGAAACTCTTAAGTTTACTCTTTTGTAAATACATAAGTTACATCCTGAGAAAGGATAGTTTCTAACGTTTCGCTATCTTTAACCACAAACCCGTTAGGCACTTCCATTACAAGTGCATTATCCTTAAAAATCAAAACTGAACTGCCGCCAACTTTGTTAAAAGTGATGTCTGCATCTATTATAATAGTATTATCACTTTTAGTATAAGAAAAAGGGTGCGGTACATTATCTGAATCTGTAACCGAAGTGGACATAAAAGTCAGCATATCACCTTCCGTTATGGCATTAAATGAAACATTTAGAGCTGAATAAAAAATACTGCCATTAGAATTGTCGGCTATAACCAAGGCTGAATCATTTAGATAGCCAAACTCTGTTAACAGATTAGAACTTTTTACACCATCACTATTTAAATCTATTGGTGTATTTACTTGCCAAGCGGATAATTTCCATGTTCCTTCAAGAGCATTATCGTCATTATCACTACTACAACTGGAAAAGCATACCAACAAACAGGCTAAGTAAAAGATTGAAATTATTTTTTTCATACAATTTGGGGATTATATGAGGTAAAAATAAAAGTCAATACGATATTTGTATAAAAAATCGGTTAAGACGTATAAAATTCGGTTAAACCTCTATATCAGCACACTAAATTAACCAGAATATACGTTCGCGAACTCGAATCGTACCAATCCGTCGTCGTCAATCCGGGTGAGTTCTATATTGTGAAGTGTATTTACGAGTTCGGGATTCCACGGTGTTTTTACCTTTACATAGTTTTCCGTAAATCCGTGTATATATCCTTCTTTATTTTCACTTTCGAAGAGTACCGTACGCATACTTCCTAATTGACTTTCGTAGAAAGCTCTGCGTTTTTTAACCGATAAGCCTCTTAGCATTTTGCTCCTTTTATTCCTAACTTTCATTGGCACCACATCTTCCATTTCGGCTGCTTCGGTATTATCGCGTTCCGAATAGGTAAATACATGTAAGTAAGAGATATCGAGCGTGTTTAAAAAATTATAGGTTTCAAGAAAATGGGCATCAGTTTCTCCTGGAAACCCAACTATAACATCTACTCCAATACAAGCATGCGGCATTACTTCCCTAATTTTTGATACGCGGTCTATATACAATTCACGCATATAACGGCGTTTCATTTTTTTAAGAATGGTATTACTACCACTCTGTAACGGAATATGAAAATGCGGGACAAAAGCTTTACTGGAGGCAACGAAATCGATCGTTTCATTCTTAAGTAAATTAGGTTCAATAGACGAAATACGCAAACGCTCAATACCTTCAACTTCATCCAAAGCCTTTACCAATTCAAAAAAAGTATGTTCATGCTTCTTATTTCCGAATTCTCCCTTTCCATAATCCCCAATATTAACACCTGTAAGAACGATCTCCCTGATATTCTGCTCTGAAATCTCCCTAGCATTCTTCAATACATTTTCCAGACTATCACTTCGTGATATTCCTCTTGCTAAGGGGATGGTGCAATAGGTACATTTGTAATCGCACCCATCTTGTACTTTCAAAAAAGCCCGGGTACGGTCTCCAATGGAATAGGATCCCACATAAAAGTCGGCTTCTTCTATATCACACGAGTGCACCTCTCCTGTTCCGCGACTACGTTCTGGTTGCTCTAATAAATCGTTTATATAACTGGTTAAATTGAATTTTTCAGTAGCTCCAAGTACTAAATCCACACCATTAACATCGGCCAACTCATGAGGCTTAAGCTGTGCATAGCAACCAATAGCGGCAACAAAAGCATCCGCATTACTCTTATGCGCTTGATTTACTATGGATTTAAAACGCTTATCGGCATTTTCGGTTACCGAACAGGTATTAATGACATAAATATCGGCTTTTTCGGAAAAATCAACACGATCAAAACCTTCGGTAGAAAAGCTTCTCGCTATGGTTGAAGTTTCAGAAAAATTTAATTTACAACCCAGGGTATAAAATGCTACTTTTTTTCTCGTCGCCATCTAATTTATTAAAGGCTACAAAGTTAATAAAAAAGACAGGAATCTTTAAGAAGTTATTTTTCTTTAAGCTGAAGTTGAAAATTGATTTCAATAGCATCTTTAACAACTATCAGGCCTAAAAACTTTTTAGGAGGTTCCAGATTAAAATCGCTAAGCTTCAAGTTTAAAACACCTTTAACGCTCATATCATTTGAAGTATCCATTTTTACAGGTACTGTATACGCGCTCGTAACACCTGCTATTTTAAGATCTAAACTTGCCTGAATAAGGTTATTATTCACTTCATGCTTCTTTATTTCTTTTAGAGTAAGAAATATTTTGGGATATGCATCGGACTTTAATAATTTTTGAAAATCATTATTCATTCCTTTGTGCCCACAATCAAAATGGGCGTTGTCCAAAACTAGTGTTGTTTTGGTAAAAACTATTTTGTTTGCTTCCTTTTCAAAAATAATAGGAATGGGCTTAACCAATTGGTTAATATCGTAATAACAAATAAAACTACTAACATTAGTTGCTCCTTTAACAAAGAGCGTACTCTCTGGGGTAATAAAGACAGACGTTGTACCAACGAAACTATTTTTGTTGGTAAAGGCCAACAAAGTTATAATAGTACCTATAAAAACAATCCTTTTCATGTGCTCATATTTTTTCTTCTAAGGACACATACAACATCCATATAATCATTAAGTCGCCCAAAAAGCATTTCTCTTATGGATGTTTCATCTTTGCTATTATTAACCCATTGTATATTTTTGACAAAATTCTTTCAATTCGATTTAACGATTGAAACGAATAAAATTTGTATCGAAAATAAAAATTTTAGCCTTTGAAATAGTTCTCGATACTATTCTTTATATAAAAATCAATCGAACCGACATTTTTGAAACTAGTTTGACTCAATATGCACAACGGGTTATTATTAATCACAATAACAAATTTAATACTTTAGACTTAAATAAAGAATTTCTTGAAACGAACTATCCTCGAGGTTGAGCCATAGAGGTATTTCGCTCGTTTCATTTTAACCTTTTAGGTCAAAAACCGAAATTCTATATTTAGATTCCCATTTCCATGAATAACAATGTCAGTGGAAACCCTAACGCAAAGCGTCGAGGAATTCTTTTCGATTAAAAAAAAATAAGCCCCTGAACATACAACACTTTAAGCAGTCATATAATCCAGAGGCTTTACTAACTATTAGCTTGTTCACTATTGCATTTTAAAAACTGATGGCTGCTTCTAAAACTAAACCATTAAACTTACCTTCATAACGGTAATCCGCACTAGGATAATCGTTATATTTTTGGTTAACATACTCAGCTTTCATTAAGATGTTTTTGGTCATAAACCAACCTGCTGTTAATTGGAATCTGTTTACAGTAACATTGTCTCCACTTGTTAACTCACCACTAACGGTATTATAACGTGTTCCTAAATACAAGTTTTCTTTATTTCCGAATCTGTAAAGTAACTCACCTGATACTTGATTCCAAGTTCTATCATTAGTTTCACTAACTTTTTTCCCTTTGGCAGATTCTATGATTCCAAAAAACTCTAACCCTTTATATTTCAAGAATGGGTTTATCATGAAGGCGGTCATCTCATTTTTTAAATCTGGATTGATTCTACCTGCTCTAAAACTATCACCAACAGCATCTCCATTAACATCTTTTCCATTCATTACAGTATAGTATCGAGATCCTGCTCTGTCACCACTATAAAGGTAAATTCCTCTGGCATTGTTGTGAGCACTATGAAATAATGACCCTGTTAAACGGAAACGGAAATCAGTGTTAACTTGTTTATCGTATCCAAATTTAGCTAAAAATGAAGGGCTTGTTTGATCCTTGTCGGTTACATTCTGATTTAATTTACCATTTGTAAATCCAACCATACCTAACCATCCGTTGTTTAAGTAATATACTTCTGCCCCTACCTCGGTAGTGAAAGCATCCATTAGGTAATTACCAACAAAAGGATTATGTAGTGCCATGGCATTATCACTTCTTCTGAAATGACCATCACCATAGTTATTTTCCATATGCCCGATTTTAATTCTAATGTACTTCATTAAATCCTCTGCAAAGCCCTCACTGATAAAGTCCAATTTATCTATTTGGATATACCCGCCTTTAACGTAAGCTTCTGTATGGTGTTGAGAAGACAAATAGGTACGTAAGTGCATTCTAACACCATCGTATAAAGCAACATCTAAATCTAGGTTAGCGGTTGCAAGGTTAAAATTAGATCCTAGATCTGTAAGCGTGATATCACTGTTTGAGTTTTCCTGAGTTAAAGATTGGAATTGTAGTGTTGAAGCGCCTCCAAGTCTTACTTTTACACCATCGTACGTAGAAACAGTATCTTTAGCTGGTTCAAAAACATTAACGCCTCGTTGGTCTGGGTCTCTGTAGTTATCTAAACTTCTGTTTTGCGCATAAAAACTAAATCCGGTTAATATGGCTATCAATAGTATTGATCTTTTTAAAATTGATTTCATGATATTTAAATTTAGTGTTAAGTTATTCTATAGTTTATCTAAAAATTGTTGTAAATTTTATGGTTAAATCGTTTCCGGTTGTAATCGTTCCAAACAAAGCCGTTGGCGGATCAATATTAAAGTCTGTCATTTTTATATTTTTTTCTCCTGTTAAACTCACTTTTTCATTGGCTATTGCAACTGTAAAATCTATATCCACCTGCTTTTTAACTCCTGTAATTGTTAAATCCCCTACTGTTTTTACCAAAAATTTGCCAGCTCCTTTGTTTGTTATCTCTTTTACTTCCACTAGTTGAAACAATACATTTGGATAATCGTCTGTTCTTAATGCCTTAAAAGTGTTCTTATCCATTGTCCTCTTCCCACTTTTCAAGCTCTCTGATACTATTTTAACCTGACATGCTGTAATATTCCCTGTAGTAATATCAGAAAATTTTATACTACCGCTTTGCTCCTCAGCTTCTATATGCCAATCATGCAAACTAGAAGTCCCTAAAACTTTTAAAGAAGATTCCCCGTTTATTAAATCAAATTCTTGAGCACTTACCTGTGATATAAAAAGGAAGGATGCCAGTAAACTCCAAATACCTAAACTTATATTTCTAAACCCTGTCATTGTGATTTATCTTTTAAATTCTTACACAAAGTTCAGCCATACATGACTATTAAAATATGATTTTTATCATATCCAATTCAATTTTAAGAGCGCAATGGGTATTGATAAAATAAGACTTCATCGAAATCCCATATATAAGACCTAAAAACAAGGCAACTGATAAACCTGTTTTCCTTAGCACATAAAAACTAGCACTCAATTTTCATTGCTTTTAATAAAAACTATCAATAAACCCACTGTATAAGGCTCTTCATTTAAAAAGCAAAAAAAGTACTAGCAAGAGTTGTTAAATTAGTAGAAACAGTCTTAAAGATGCCCTAGTTTTGCTCTATATACTTTTTAAAAAAATTTATGAATACACCTATAATAATAACAGAGTTGCTTAGTAAGGACGTTAGGTTCCCTACTAGTGATGCCTTAGATGGTTCTGATGCCATGAATCCAGATCCTGATTATTCTGCTGCATATGTTATTTTAAAGACCAATCACCCAGAATTTGAAGGACATGGACTAACATTTACCATTGGTCGTGGCAACGAATTATGTGTAGCAGCCATAAAAGCTTTGTCTCATTTGGTAGTTGGCAAATCCCTAGAATCATTTACCCAAAATATGGGAGGCTTTTGGAAAATGATTACAAGCGATAGCCAATTACGTTGGTTAGGCCCAGAAAAAGGCGTTATACATTTAGCTACCGGTGCTGTCGTAAATGCTGTTTGGGACTTATATGCTAAAGTAGCAGGTAAACCATTATGGAAACTAATAGCCGACATGTCTCCAGAGGAATTTGTTTCGTGTATAGACTTTACTTATATCACTGATGCGATTACACCTAATGAAGCATTGGAGTTATTAAAAAAACAAGAGACCACTAAACACGAACGTATTGCAAATTTATTGGAAAATGGTTATCCTGCTTATACTACTTCTGCTGGTTGGTTAGGTTATTCTGATGAGAAAATGCGCCGTTTATGCCGTGAAGCTAAAGCTGAAGGCTTTAAACACATGAAAATAAAAGTTGGATCTGATTTACAAGACGATATGCGTCGTGCAGCCATTATTCGTGAAGAGATTGGCGACGACCTTCAATTGATGATGGATGCCAACCAAAAATGGGACGTAGACGAGGCTATTGAAAATATGGCTTCCTTAAAAAAATTCAACCCCTATTGGATTGAAGAACCCACAAGCCCTGATGACATTTTAGGGCATGCAAAAATAGCCGAAGCTGTTGCCCCCATAAAGGTGGCCACAGGCGAACACTGCCAAAACCGGGTTATTTTTAAGCAACTTATACAAGCTAATGCACTTCAAATTTGTCAAATAGATAGCTGTCGCGTTGGAGGTGTTAATGAAATACTAGCCATCTTGCTCATAGCCGCTAAATACAATGTACCTGTATGCCCTCATGCAGGAGGTGTAGGATTGTGTGAGTACGTACAACATTTATCCATGATAGATTACATTGCTGTAAGCGGTACAACAGAAGATAGAATTATTGAGTTTGTTGACCATTTACATGAGCACTTTTTTGAACCTGTAGTCATCAAAAATGGAGCCTATATGCCTCCTAAACAACCAGGGTACAGTATTACCATGAAACCAGAATCGTTAGAAACTTATAGTTATCCTAATGGTGAGGTATGGAGTAAAAAATTAAAAGCAACAACAGTCAATTAGATTTGGTTGTTTTTATAGGATTAAAAAAGGGGTTGTCTAAAAAAGGCAGCTCTTTTTTTTTGCGTCGTACAAATTTATACCTAAGCAAAAACAGTTGACTTAATCGACAAATAAAAAATCTATCAGCTTTTCCATTTCGAAAAATACTATGGCTCCCTCATTTTCAAGTTCACTTTTATTATTTCCATTTGCAAAACCAAAGACATCAAACCCGCCTCTTTTTGCAGCTATCACCCCATAAATACTATCCTCAACAACGGCACATTCGCTAGGTTTAAAACCCATTTCTCTTGCTGCATATTCAAAAATACCAGGACTTGGTTTCCAGCTCCCTATCTCATAGGAGCTAAATATCTTATTTTCAAACTTTCCTATCAAACCTGTTGTAGTTAAATTCAGTTTTATTTTTTCTGTCGGTCCACTAGAAGCTACACAATACGGAACTTTAATTTTATCCAATAATGTATGTATCCCTTTTATTGGCTTTAAATCTGTTTTAAAACGTTTAAACGTACGCTCCCTAAACTCTTTTTCAAAATGACTTGGTAATTCTCTGTTAATCTGGCCTTCCAGATATTTTAAAATGCTATTAAGGGATTTCCCTGTAAAATTTTCCATTGCATATTCCATTTCCATTTTTACACCAATAGCGTCCATCATTTCAATCAACACTCTATTTGAAATTTCCTCACTATCAACAAGCACGCCATCACAATCAAAGATTATGCATTTATATTTCATAAAATCCACAGGTATTTTATAATTATCACAATACTATTTCTGATTTAAAAATACACAAATAAAATACAGTACACTTTGTGCTCCCAGATAAACTCTAAAAAGGAGCCTTACACTGTACGTTAAGTGTTTTCTTTGTAATAGGATGAGTAAAACTCAACAACTCGGCGTGCAAATGCAAACGGGTTCCTTTTTTACCGTATAGATCATCTCCCACGATAGGTGCTTCTAGACCATCAATATGGGCTGCATGCACACGTAGCTGGTGCGTTCGTCCCGTTAAGGGGTAAAAATAAACACGGGTTTTGCCATTTTCAACAGCCAACACTTCATACATTGTCTTAGCCGATTTACCATGATCGTAACAAACCAACTGCTGGGGTCTATTGTCTAAATCGACACGCAAAGGCAAATTAATGCTTCCTCTATTTTCTTTAATAAGACCATCTAATAACGCAACATAGCGCTTTTGTATAGTACGTTCTATAAACTGTCGCTGCAATTGCTTATGTACATGCTCATTTTTGGCAACCAATAATAACCCTGAAGTCGACATATCTAAACGATGTACCAATAAAGGCCCTGTAGCATTAGGCAAATAGCATTGCATTCGGGTAAGCACCGATTCTTTTAATGTCTTTCCCGGAACAGATAAAAACTCATGGGGCTTATTAAGGACTAACAAATGATCGTCTTCATAAATAATATCTAAAAACCAATCAAATTTAACAGCCTTTTCTATGGGATTTTCATCAACATACAATCCTTCCATCATATGTCCTAAAATGGGTTCACACTTACTTCTACAAGAAGGATAAAAATGTTTGTGCTTCCGTACTTCAGATTTTGGTGATATGCCCCACCAAAATTCCGCCATACAAACTGGTGTTAACTTATTTTTATAGGCATACTGAAATAATTTGGGTGCCGCACACTCACCCGATCCAGCAGGAGGAACCGATGCCTTGGTTGTCTTAAAAACAGCAAGCAAATCTTTGGTTTCGCCCTTAGCATTTAAAAACTTATACTGTTCATGAATACGCTTTTGCAAGGATGCCGATAGCTCACTTCGCCTTTCTTTCAAATCCTTTATGGGTTGTTTCAAAACATTCAAAGCTGCTTTATCTTCCTGTATTTTGCTCTCCCAATATATCTTTAAACGTTTTAATCGCAGATGATAACTAATACTCTCGTGTTTTAATTCCTCTACCAGACTTTCATATTCCTGTATAGACAACATCTTTTCAGCTTCCTCTCTCCGTTGCCTACGTTTTTGCTTTTCAACTTTAATTTCTGCTTTAAGAGCCTGTAATTCGTTCTGGGAAATTGTTTTATTATCGTTTAACAACGCTGTTGCTTTTCCCAGCTCTGGAGCATTTTCCAATTCCACAATAGCAGCATTCATGGCATTTAACCTAGCTTCTCCTTTTTTATAGAACCCAGTCTCATTTAAAGTATCGAATATAGCCGGCACAAATCCATTGATATCATTACTATCGGTTAACTTTCCTGAAAAGGCTGCAAGATACCCCAAGTTCCCTTCAACGTCCTTAACGACCATCACTCCAAACATCTTGCCTATTGGACTACCATCTATATGCGCATCCAATCCAAAATTATGTTCAAAATCGGTTTGGGATTCTAAATAGGCCTGTAAAGATTCTGCCGCCTCTATGCTTAACGGATGAGGCTCATAATAAAATGGAAATGTAAACGCTTCTGGCAAAGCATGCTTAGAATTGTTTTGTAAGGGATGAAATAAAGAATCTCCAAAATTATGCATAGGCACTGTAAAAACGCTGCAAAGAAACAAAATTTCACTTAGCTTGATAATTCTAATTCTAAGAAATAATCAATACGAAGACAAACTTTTACCAAAAGACCTAAAATTGGAAATGCTGTCATTATATTCCATCTTCATCGAAAAACAATCTCAATAAATCTTTTCTATTGATTTCCCTGCAAGTACTTTCCAGACGGTATGAGCTGTAAACCCAGAGTGGAGAGATTGTAGATATAAACCCAAGTTTGCAATGACACTCCAGATTCCATATACACTTTAACCCGCAAACGTTTGTATAAATCGCGCTCTGAGACACTAATATCTATACCTTCGTAATCATCCAAGCTTTTAAACACCATTTCGGCATCTAGCACCTTGTAAACACTCCCATAAACTTTATCAACAGGATTCGTACTTAAAATAGCTCCCGGATAACCATCAACTTCATAAAGTTTGCCATAAAAAAAGCCCTTTTCAACAAAGTGGGAATGCTCAGCCAAAAATTGCGACATCTCATTATCACAACCCTTTAGCAAAGTACCATAAACAAACAAATAGCTTATTTCTTTTTTTTCAAGGAAACTCAAGTTAAATAAACCTATTAAGATCAACATCAGTAATCGCTCCATGACTCGCATGCGTTATGGCTATCCCTTCTTTAATCACCAAAATTTGAGGTGATTCATGCCACACCTGAAATCTAGAAGCTATTTCATTTGACAGATCCCTAAAACTAATCAGGTCCAAATAATAAAGATCCAATGCATCGTCCGACACATTATAGGATTGCTCAAATTGGTTAAGAGCCATACGGCTTATTCCACAACGTGTAGAGTGTTTAAAAATGACTTGTATCTTGTTGTTCGATCTTTCGGCCAACTCATCTAGTTGGACGTGATCTTCCAATGCAATCCACGGCAGCTCTTTTGTTTCCTTTTCTAATGTTGCACCGCCAAATAGTTTATTTATAAACCCCATAAAATGTATAACTTTAAATTGTGAATTAACAATAGTCTAGACACAATAGAAAACCTTACAAACTGACTAAAAGTCAGACATATCAATCATTTTAAAGACATTTTGTCTTATAAAACCAGATGGTAAGATTATTGTCCGATAACGGTTGTAAAGAAACTAAAATTACCATTATGAACTTAAATAATTATACAATAAAATCCCAAGAAGCCATCCAACAAGCACAACAGATTGCTCAGGGCTTCGGTCACCAACAAATAGAAAACGAACACCTGTTTAAGGGGCTTTTTGAAGTTGACGAGAACGTTTTACCATTTATATTAAAAAAGTTAAATGTTAACATTAACATCCTAAAACAAGCATTAGACAAACAACTGGAAAGTTTCTCTAAAGTCTCTGGAGGTGAACTCATGCTATCCAGGGAAACAGGAAAAACCCTAAATGAAGCAGTCAATATTGCTAAGAAAATGAACGACGATTATGTATCGGTAGAGCATTTAATCTTAGCCATATTTAAATCTAACAGTAAAATAGCTCAGATGTTAAAAGACCAAGGGGTTACAGAAAAATCCTTAAGTGCAGCCGTACAAGAATTGCGCAAAGGTGAAAATGTAACATCCCAAAGCCAAGAGGACACTTATAATGCCCTTAACAAATATTCTAAAAACCTTAATCAGTTAGCAAAAGACGGAAAGCTGGATCCTGTCATTGGCCGTGATGAAGAGATACGTAGAATTCTCCAAATTTTATCACGCCGCACAAAAAACAACCCTATTTTGGTAGGCGAACCAGGCACAGGTAAAACAGCTATTGCTGAAGGTTTAGCTCATCGCATTATTGACGGTGACATCCCCGAAAATCTAAAAGACAAACAAATTTTTGCTTTAGACATGGGAGCCCTTATCGCTGGCGCCAAATACAAAGGTGAGTTTGAAGAGCGCTTAAAATCTGTGGTAAAAGAAGTAACTAAAAGCGAAGGCGATATTGTCCTGTTTATTGATGAAATCCACACCTTGGTTGGTGCGGGTGGTGGACAAGGTGCTATGGATGCAGCCAATATATTAAAACCAGCACTAGCCCGGGGCGAATTACGAGCTATAGGAGCTACTACGTTGGACGAGTATCAAAAATACTTTGAAAAGGACAAGGCCCTAGAGCGTCGTTTTCAAAAAGTAATGGTAGACGAACCCGATACCGAGAGCGCCATATCCATCCTACGCGGTATTAAGGAAAAATACGAAACACACCACAAGGTACGCATTAAAGACGAAGCCATTATTGGTGCGGTCGAATTATCGCAGCGTTACATTACAAATCGCTTCTTACCCGACAAGGCTATTGACTTAATGGATGAAGCTGCTTCTAAATTACGTATGGAAATCAATTCAAAACCAGAAGAATTGGATGTTTTGGATAGAAAGATTATGCAATTGGAAATTGAGATAGAAGCTATTAAAAGAGAAAAAGACGAGACCAAACTTAAGGCCTTAAGGACAGATCTTGCCAATTTAAAGGAAGAACGCAACGCTATTAATGCCAAATGGAAAAGCGAAAAAGAAGTGGTCGACAACATCCAAAACACAAAATTGACCATAGAAAACTTTAAGTTGGATGCTGAAAAAGCCGAACGTGATGGCGATTACGGAAAGGTAGCCGAACTGCGTTATGGTAAAATAAAAGAAGCCCAAGAACGTTTAGAAACCCTCCAGAAGGAACTACAAGAAAATCAAGCAGAAAGTTCTTTAATTAAAGAGGAGGTTACCTACGATGACATTGCTGAAGTCGTTGCCAAATGGACAGGCATACCCGTTACGAAAATGCTACAAAGCGAACGTGAAAAATTACTAAAACTTGAAGACGAGCTACATAAACGCGTTATTGGTCAAGAAGAAGCCATTACTGCAGTAAGCGACGCCGTAAGACGTAGCCGTGCTGGGCTACAAAACCCTAAAAAGCCTATTGGTACCTTCTTGTTTTTAGGAACAACGGGAGTTGGTAAAACCGAATTGGCTAAAGCTTTGGCCGAATATCTTTTTGATGATGAAAATGCCATGACACGAATCGACATGAGCGAATATCAAGAACGTCATGCTGTTAGCAGATTAGTAGGAGCACCTCCTGGATATGTAGGATATGATGAAGGCGGACAATTAACCGAAGCTGTAAGGCGTAAACCTTACTCTGTAGTGCTTCTTGACGAAATTGAAAAAGCACATCCTGATACTTTTAACATCTTGCTTCAAGTACTTGACGAAGGGCATTTAACTGATAACAAAGGGCGTGTTGCCGATTTTAAGAATACGATTATCATCATGACCTCAAATATTGGCAGTCACTTAATACAAGAGCGGTTTGAAGCAACCAAAGATATAGAATCTGCTATCGAAGCATCTAAAGTAGATGTCTTAGGCTTATTAAAACAAACGGTTCGCCCTGAATTCTTGAACAGAATTGACGACACTATCATGTTTACTCCATTAAGCAAAGAAAACATTATAGCCATAGTTGAATTACAACTCAAAAATGTAACGAAAATGATTGCTCAACAAGGCATTACTTTTGATGCAACACCAGAAGCTATAACCTATTTGGCTGATAAAGGCTATAATCCAGAATATGGAGCACGACCAGTTAAACGCGTGATACAAAAAGAAGTTCTTAATGCTTTGAGCAAAGAGATACTGGCAGGAAACGTTACCACAGACAGTATTATTTTGCTGGATGCCTTTGACAACACCCTAGTATTTAGAAACCAAGCCGATCTTGTAACTTAAAAAAATGGTTGATATTGTAACAAAACAGCATTAAACAAGTCTAGTAGATAGTTAGTTGGTTGGTTGGTTAGTGAAAAGCAACGCCATTTAAGATTTTAAATATAGGCGTTGCTTTTTTTATTAAAATATACCAATTGGTATATTTTTTTGTTATATTCGCTTCATATTGAAAACAAAAGCAGAAATAACATCGCAATATATTCTTGAAATGGTTGCCCCTATCTTCAACAAGAATGGCTATGCAGCCACAAGCATGCACGATATAACCCAGGCAGTGGGCTTAACAAAAGGAGCCATATATGGAAATTTCAAAAACAAGGAAGCCTTGGCTATAGCTGCTTTTAGATTTACTGTAAAGAATCTACTCAAACAAATTTCCATTCATCTAGAACAAAGTAACTCCCCTATACAAAAACTCTATTTGATTGTAGATTTTTATAGAAATTACTACAAATATAGTCAAGAACTTGGTGGCTGCCCCGTATTAAATATTGGTGTAGATGCCAATAATCAAAACACCCTTTTACTTGAAAACGTGAGACAGGTCATCGAAAAAATACAAGACCAGATTGCTAACATTATAGAAGACGGTATTGAAACTGGTGAAATATCGACCGAGGTAAATGCCATGCTTTTTTCAAAGCGCTTGTATACGTTGATTCAAGGAGCCATTTTTATGACCTATACTATGCAAGATGAACTTTACATGCACGAAACTCTTGATCAATTAAAGCTGATTATTAGTAATGAACTAAAAACTTAATATTTTTTTAACCAATAATATACCAATTGGTATATTTAAAACAAAACTTATGAATACACTTCCAAAACTTCTACAAAGCTCGGCAAAAATACGCTTTCAAGACTGTGACCCCTTTAACCACCTAAACAATGGTAACTATATAAACTATTTTATGAACCACCGTGAAGATGTACTTATAGAAAATTACAACTTCGATATTTATAAAAGAGCAAAGCAAGAAGGAAAAAGCTGGGTATCCAGTAGCAACCAAATAGTTTATTTAAAACCTGCTTTATTAATGGAAACAGTTATTATTGAATCGCAATTACTTTCCTTTAATAATAGTGAACTACAAGTTGAAATGCGTATGTACAACAAAGACAAAAGCCACTTAAAAGCATTTATTTGGAGTAGTCTCGTACATTTTAACTTATTAACGCAAAAGCGCGAATATCACGACAGGGAGCTGATAGATCTTTTTAAAGCCGTAGTTAATCCAGTTAAATCGCAGTCTTTTGAAGATAGGCTTTCCGAATTAAAACAAGACTTTGCAAAAACTGTTTGACATTCGTAAGTTAAAATTCATCTTCCCAATAAAACTTAAAAATAAAGGCCTGCAAGACTGAAAAGGAATTATAAGGAAATAAGATGTATTTTAAGAAGAAAAAGGTAAAATTAAACAGTTTTTCTCCTTGCTCACAATATTTTGAAAATATTGATGTTAATAACTATGTGGATTAAAAGCTCGACCTAAATTGAGCTGATTTAAATTTTAATTTTTAAATTAGCTACCAAATAAGTCCCCAAAACTTATATAAACTTAATTTAATTTTTTAATAGCAGCTTATTCTTTTGCCATTACAGCAACGGACTGAGCAATAAAAACCTACTTATACCTATGAACATATCAGAGTACATAGATTTATCCCTTTTAAAAGCAACCTCAACAGAACGCGATATAATTGAATTATGTCGCGAAGCAAGAGAAAACCAATTTAACGCGGTAAGTGTAAATAGTTCTTATGTAGCATTAACCAAAGAGCTACTCAATAAAACCCCCATTAAGGTAGCTGCTGTTGTTGGGTTTCCGCTTGGCGCCATGTCGACTGCATCTAAAGTTTATGAAGCTAAAAAGGCCCTACTCGATGGTGCCAATGAAATTGACATGGTCATCAATCTTGGATTTCTTAAAAGCAAAAATTACGTCTCTGTACTGAAAGACATCAGCGATGTAAGATTAGCTATAGGCAATACTCCTTTAAAAGTTACTATAGAAATCTCTGAGCTTAATAAAAATGAAATCATTAAAGCTTGTGAAATTTGCCTGGACGCTAATGTAGATTACATTAAAACGTCAAGTGGTTTCTCTAAAAGCGGCGCTACGCTAACAGCCGTAAAAATCATGAAAAAGACCATTAAGAACAAAGCTAAAATAATTGCTTCAGGCGGCATTACAGACCTTGAAACAGCTTTAAAATATCTTGATACTGGAGTTGACAGGGTAGCTACTTCTGATGGTGTAAAAATTGCAAAAGAAAAAATAGCAAACTTAAAAGTAGCTTCTTAAAAAGAAATATTCTGTAGCTTTAATAAGAGTAAACATCAAAAAACTAAAAATGTCACATTAAGCGCAGCCGAAAGCATAAAAATAATGGTTTCGGCTGTGCTTATTACATCTAGATAAGATTTAAATTTTTGTTATGGACTAACATCCATTTATATAAGTCGCGAACAAACTACATATTTCTGCGATACTGGCCTCCTACTTCAAACAAGGCAGATGTTATTTGCCCCAATGAGCAAACTTTACAGACTTCCATTAAAGCTTCAAATATATTCTCATTTTGAATTGCTTTTTGCTGCAATGCTTCTAACAAATCTTTAGTATTGTAAGCTTTATGTAAATTTTCCAACGTTTTTATCTGGAGCTTCTTTTCTGCTTCAGTTGCTCTGATAACCTCTTTCGGAATGACTGTAGGCGACCCCTTCGAGCTTAAAAAAGTATTTACGCCAACAATAGGGAAATCGCCATTGTGCTTTAATGTTTCATAATACAAACTTTCTTCTTGAATCTTACTACGTTGGTACATGGTTTCCATAGCTCCCAAAACACCTCCCCGTTCCGTAATTCTATCGAATTCCATCAATACAGCTTCTTCAACCAAATCTGTCAACTCTTCAATGATGAATGCTCCCTGAATAGGATTTTCATTTTTAGCCAATCCTAACTCTTTATTGATTATCAACTGAATGGCCATAGCACGCCGAACGGACTCCTCGGTAGGTGTTGTAATCGCTTCATCGTAGGCATTAGTATGAAGAGAATTACAGTTATCGTAAATAGCATAAAGGGCTTGTAAAGTGGTACGAATATCGTTAAAATCTATTTCCTGGGCATGTAAGCTACGCCCAGAGGTTTGAATATGGTATTTTAACATCTGAGCTCTTTTATTGGCACCATATTTATACTTCATGGCTTTTGCCCAAACCTTTCTAGCTACCCGTCCAATGACAGCATATTCCGGATCAATACCATTAGAAAAAAAGAAAGACAAATTAGGTCCAAATTTATCGATATCCATTCCTCTACTCAAATAATACTCCACGTAGGTAAATCCGTTTGCTAAAGTAAATGCCAATTGCGAAATAGGATTAGCTCCTGCCTCGGCTATATGGTATCCAGAAATAGACACCGAATAAAAATTACGGATATTATTATTAATAAAGTACTCTTGTACATCACCCATTAAGCGCAAAGCAAACTCTGTTGAAAAAATACAAGTATTCTGGGCTTGATCTTCCTTTAATATGTCCGCTTGCACCGTTCCTCTTACCTGAGTTATAGTTTGCGCTTTAATCCTATTATAAATAGCTTCTGGCAAAACCTTGTCTCCCGTAATTCCCAATAACATTAAGCCAAGCCCATCATTCCCTTCTGGTAAATCTCCACTATATCTTGGTCGTTCAACGCCTCTTTCCTCATAGTACTTTGTTATCAGGATTTCAACTTCGTCTTCCAACCCCTGTTCTTTAATGTACAATTCACATTGTTGGTCGATAGCCGCGTTCATAAAAAAACCCAACAACATAGGCGCAGGTCCGTTAATGGTCATACTAACAGAAGTCATGGCATCTGCCAAATTAAATCCCGAATACAGTTTTTTAGCGTCATCCAGACAACAAACCGAGACTCCTGCATTTCCAATTTTCCCATAAATATCGGGACGTAAATCTGGATCATTCCCATAAAGTGTAACACTATCAAAAGCAGTAGACAAACGTTTGGCGGACATATCCTTACTTACATAGTGAAAACGTCTATTGGTTCGCTCTGGACTTCCTTCACCTGCAAACATCCGTGCAGGGTCTTCTCCAGTTCGTTTGAATGGATACAATCCTGAGGTATAGGGAAAAATACCCGGTACATTCTCTTGTAAACACCATTGTAAAACATCACCCCAAGCTTCGTATTTAGGTAAAGCGATCTTGGGTATTTTTATACGCGATAACGATTCGGTATGTGTCGCTACCTTTATTTCTTTATCCCGTACTTTAAAAATATAGAAATCATTTTTATAAAGCTGTTTTTTATCATGCCAACCAACAATAACATCCCAATTACGGGGTTCCAAGTCAAGCTTTATACGATAGAATTCCTTAATTAATAGATTTAAAAAATCTTTAGAGTGACTGTCTTGAACCTGACCCAGAATCTTATCCTGATCTAACCCCAAACTTGTTATGATAGATAGCTCTACATCCCTTGATACAATGTTGGCTACCGAACAAATAGCCTTAAATATACCATATAATCTTTGAGCTACTTGTGATTGTACTTTTACTTTTTTATCATACAAGCGATTATTTTCCGATATCTCAGAAAGATATCGTGTCCGCGAAGAAGGAATAACAAACACTTTTTCGCTCATTTCACCCGAAACCTCGAAACTTGATTTTAAATCGGCTTGCGCTTTGGCAACCAATGTATCCATAACTACTTTGTAGAGCGTATTCATTCCCGGATCATTAAATTGCGATGCAATCGTCCCAAAAACCGGAATGTTTTCTTGTGATGTATCCCAAAGGTTATGGTTACGCATATATTGTTTCTTTACATCGCGTAAAGCATCAACAGCACCACGTTTATCAAACTTATTAACAGCTACTATATCTGCAAAATCAAGCATATCAATTTTCTCTAATTGTGTAGCTGCACCAAACTCTGGAGTCATCACATAAAGGGACACATTACTATGCTCAACAATCTCGGTATCCGACTGTCCTATTCCCGAAGTTTCCAATATGACCAAGTCATACCCGGCTGCCTTTAAAACAGCTATGGCTTCATTAACGTGCTTAGACAAAGCCAAGTTGGATTGTCTGGTCGCCAAACTACGCATATATACCCTTGGTGAATTAATGGCATTCATACGAATGCGATCGCCCAACAATGCCCCTCCTGTTTTTCGCTTGGAAGGATCTACAGAAATGATCCCTACTGTTTTTTCTGGAAAATCAATTAAAAAGCGCCGAACCAATTCATCTACCAAGCTAGACTTTCCTGCACCTCCCGTACCTGTAATTCCCAAAACAGGCGTTTTGGAATCTTTATTAGATTTTCGAATAGCCTCTAAAACCACTTTTGCCTTTTCTGGAAAATTTTCGGCAGAAGAAATAATACGCGCTATCGCTTTAGGATTGTTTACCGATAAGTTTTGGAGCTCATCGTTAAGCACATCTCCTATCGCAAAATCCGACTGTTCCACCAAATCATTTATCATACCCTGTAGCCCCATATCCCGTCCATCATCCGGGGAATAGATGCGGGCAATACCATAATCCATCAATGCTTTGATCTCCAAAGGCAGTATAACACCTCCTCCACCGCCAAATATTTTTATATGCGATGCGCCCTTTTCCTTAAGCAGATCGTACATATATTTAAAATATTCGTTGTGCCCTCCTTGATACGAGGTCAAACAAATGGCATTTGCGTCTTCTTGAATCGCCGTATTGACAACTTCTTCAACACTGCGATCGTGACCAAGGTGTATCACCTCGACTCCGGTAGCTTGAATAATACGACGCATAATATTTATAGAGGCATCATGCCCATCAAACAACGAGGCTGCTGTAACGATTCTTACATTATGTATTGGCTTATAAACTGGTACTTGCTCCATCTACTTCTTAATTTTATTCATAAACGGCCATCTCTCTTACAACAACATCCAAACCACCTTATAAATAACTCATTTATAAAAATATATCTTTTTTAGCACTGCAATTTACGGAATATTCAAAAATACACTTTATTTACACAGGATTTTCTAAAACTTTCACCTAACCAAAAACCTGTCTTTTTTTGGGTTAATTTTAGCCCTGAAATCATTTTTAACCATGAACAAGATCACAATTTTAATCCATTGCAAAGACAGCCCCAATATCATAGCTTCTGTAACCAACTTTATAGCACAAAGAAATGGCAACATTGTATATATAGACCAACATGTTGATAGGGAGCAAAATATATTTTTCATGCGTTTAGAAAGTGAATTCACCATACCTTCGTTTTCTACGAACACCTTTAAAGAAACCTTTAAAAATGGTTTGGCAAAAACATTTGAAATGAAATGGCGCATTTATTCTTCTGAAAAAAAACCCAGAATGGCCTTGTTCGTTTCAAAATACGACCATTGCCTTTATGACATATTAGGGCGTTATAACTCGGGCGAACTTAATTTAGAAATTCCTTTTATTGTTAGCAACCATGCAGATTTAAAACCCATTGCTGATAATTTTAAAATCCCTTTTTACCATATACCAGTTACTAAAGAAACAAAGGCTGAAGCAGAAACTAAACAGCTTGAATTATTATTAAAACACAAAGTTGATTTTATTGTACTGGCTAGGTATATGCAAATTATATCTGAAAAATTAATTGAAAAATACCCCAATAAAATCATTAATATCCACCATTCTTTTCTGCCTGCTTTTGTAGGGGCCAAACCTTACCATTCTGCTTATAAACGAGGGGTTAAAATTATTGGAGCTACCAGTCATTATGTAACAGAAGAATTAGACGCAGGTCCTATTATAGAGCAAGATGTCGCACATGTTTCCCATACTTACTCTATTGCCGACCTTATTGCCAAGGGTCGTGATTTGGAAAAAATAGTTTTGGCTAATGCTATCAAGCTACATGCCAATAGAAAAGTGATGGTATACAATAACAAAACAGTTATCTTTTCGTAGTCTATTGACACAATCAATTACTCCTAATCACATGTAAGGATTCCTGTATGAGTCGTCGTGAAACAATCTGGCATGCCTTAAAAGTATTTTCCTCCGAAAATTTACTCACATAAGGCGCAAGGGCTTTAAGCCATGTTTTATTTGAGCTATTGTACTCTAACACTCCCAACCACAAACCTAATAACTCATTTATTATAATTGCATTATGGGCATAGTTTACATCCAATTGATTAAATAAACTGTTTGAATAACTTTTAAACAACAAAGGATTTTTAACAAGGTTTTGAAAAAACAACTGCGTTTCATGCTTTATTTCAAATTCTGAATCTAACGACTTAACAAAATAATGATCGGCCGATTTACCTTTGCTTGTTACCAATAACAAAAATGTACTAAAAATTAAATCTCGGTAATTTTGATTGGCATGGTAATAGACATCCAGCCCAAGGTTGGTATTCACTAACATCAAATTACCCTTAATAATCCTTTTTAAAAAAGCATGAAGCGTCGAAACGTCTTTAGAAGAAACTATTAGTTCCTTCTTAAACCCTTTACTGGAAATATTTACAATCTTAAGCTTAGACTTTTCCATTGTAACCTTAACATTTCCATAAATTTAATTAAAATTAAACAATCGATAGAATAAATAGAATTGATTGATGCTATTTTAAAATAGAATTTGGCAATATAAATGCATACTAGTCTACTTTTTGTATTTTTGAAAATCTTAAAATCTACATCATGAAAAAACCATTAGTACTATTACTCTGTATTTTGTTTTTTAGTTCTTGTGCCGAATTGCAACAAGTGGTAAACCAACTACCTCAAGGAGGGGGTATTAGCAACACAGAAATAGCATCGGGATTACGCCAGGCCTTAAACTTTGGTATCGACAAGCAAGTTACCAAGCTTACACAAACTGATGGCTTTTATAAAAATGAATTGGTAAAAATCTTACTCCCCGAGGAACTCCAAAAAGTAGACAAAGCTCTTAGGGACATAGGGTTGAGCAAACTTGCAGATGAAGGACTTAAAGTACTTAACAGGGCAGCAGAGGACGCTGTAAAAGAAGCTACGCCTATATTTGTAGACGCTGTAAAAGGCATCACTTTTTCTGATGCAAAAACGATTTTATTAGGTGATGACTCGGCTGCTACGCACTATTTAAAAACCAAAACAGAAACTGCTTTATACTCTAAATTTAACCCAGTTATAAAAAGTTCTTTTGACAAAGTTGGAGCCGATCAAATATGGAATAACCTAATAACAAAATACAACGCAATTCCTTTTACTACCAATGTTAACCCTAACTTAACAGACTATGTAACTGGAGAAACCCTAAAAGGGGTATATACCATGATAGCCGTTGAAGAAAAGGAAATACGCACGAAGTTTTCATCAAGAACAACCGCGCTTTTAAAAAAGGTTTTTGCTTTACAGGATTAAATTCAAAATATATTTTGTTGGCTATTTCTCTTCAACAAAGGGAAAATTGCATCTCTTTTCTATTCCAAAAAAACACGTACTTTCTTTTCTTATTAAAAATAAAAATGTATATTTAAGTACTTGTTATTCAGTCTAAAATGAGCAGGATAGACGTCATAAAAAACAACCAAACCAGACTTAATAAACGTTATAAGGAGCTTATTGAGCAGGCTTATAATTTCCGTCAAACAGATTCTGCTTTAAGTGACATATCTGAGTTTAGGGCAATCAAACTCCTGAACAAACTTAACAGATTAAAATATTTAGCCCGCGAACAGTCTAAAGCAACTCCTTGATTCTTATCAATTATTTAACTTTTTAATCACATCCATTTCTTAAAAACACTCGTATTTTATATAAAAAATGAATATGAGTTCACACTTTTGTAAAGTTGGTAAAATTAAGCCCAACATAAATAAATTAATAGGCAAAGAAGAATTACTAAATGTTGATATTAAGGTTATAGATGTTACGTTTAAAACACATCCTTTTGAAGACTAACGCGTAAAGTTTTAAAATAATCGAAAGCCCTTAAAAGCCTAGATCCATACCAAGAAAACATTTCTCCATCCACTAAAACAATTTTAGTATCTGGCCAGTATACTTGAAGCTTGTCTTTGTGTTTTTCCTTAAACGGATATGGCTCACTTGACAAAAAAGCATAGTCAACGGTTTTGGTTTTATCCATATCGTCCGTTAATTTAACTTCTGGATAACGCTCTAAGCGACTATATACATTCTCATACTTGTTAAGCTGTAACATATAATTAATAAATGTATTATTTGCAGCGACCATCCATGGCGTTTTCCAAATAAAGTAGGCTACTTTTAAAACAGGCTTATCTTGAACAAAATTTTCAAACGTATTCCATTTTGCTTTAATTGTATTTATTAATGACGAAGCATTATCGGCTTTATTAAAAATTACTCCATACTGACCAATTAGCTCTAAGCTATCTGCAATAGTATACACATCCGAAACATGAACCTCACAAACCGATTGGCATGCTTCAACAATCTCTCTGGTATTTTCTTCTTTATTACAAAGAATAATATCGGGGCGCAATGCTTTAATTCTATCCAAATGCAATTGTTTGGTTCCACCAACTATAGTTTTATCACTTAATAAATGACAAGGGTGCACACAAAACTTTGTAATTCCAACTATTTGATCGGCCAATCCCAAATCGCAAAGTAACTCTGTTTGGCTTGGCACTAAGGATATAATACGCTTTGGCGTATCTTTAAAATGAAGTGTTCTTTGAAGTTGGTCTCTCATATTCTTAGTTTCCAGTTGCAGTTGCTGTACTCAGTATTTCAACAAAGCAACCGCTACTGACCTCTGAGACTGCTTACTGAAACTGTTTACTTAAAACTTCAGCCATTTGCACCTGAAGTTGTTTACCCTTTTGAGCAGCCATTAAAGCAAAATCTGCCCCATTTGACGCATAAATAATTCCTCTGGAAGAATTAATAAGCAAGCCTACACTATCATTCATACCATACTTACATACATCCTGTAAATTACCGCCTTGGGCTCCAACTCCTGGAACCAAAAGGAAGCTCTCTGGTATAATATTTCGTATTTCAGCTAAATACTCAGCCTTTGTTGCCCCAACAACGTACATTAGATTTTCTGAACTCTCCCAAGTCTTGGAGGTTTCCAAAACTTGTTTATACAGTTCTTTCCCATTTACTTCTTTCGTTTGAAAATCGAAGGCTCCTTGATTGGAGGTTAAAGCCAAAAGAATGGTATGCTTGTTTTTAAAAGCCAGAAACGGCTCTACTGAATCTTTGCCCATATAAGGTGCCACGGTAACACTATCAAAAGATAAATCCTCAAAAAAGGCTTTAGCGTACATCGTACTGGTATTCCCTATATCGCCTCGTTTAGCATCAGCAATTGTAAATATTTCAGGATGGTTCTCGTTAATGTAATTAATGGTCTTTTCTAATGCTTTCCAGCCTTTAATGCCATAAGCTTCATAAAATGCTGTGTTAGGCTTGTATGCAACACATAAATGATGGGTCGCATCTATAATTGCTTTATTAAATGCAAATATTGGATCCTCTTCTTGTAAAAGGTATTTAGGAATCTTGTTCAAATCAACATCCAACCCAATGCACAAAAAGGATTGTTTTTTTTTGATTTCTGAAATAAGTTGTTTTGTAGTCATTCAAAAAATATAGATTCCTGCCTTCGCAGGAATGAGAGTAGTATTAAATGGTCTCGTCACTCGCTTTAAGCTTTTCCGTATTTTCGGCCAACATCAGCTCATCGATAATCTTTTGGATATCGCCATTTACAATATTGGATAAATCATAAAGCGTTAAACCAATTCTATGATCGGTAACGCGTCCCTGCGGGTAATTATAGGTTCTGATCTTAGCACTTCTATCTCCCGAGGACACCATCGAACCGCGCTTAGCTGCATCTTCTTCATTCTTTTTTGCCAATTCCATTTCATACAAGCGGGAACGTAGCACCTTAAAGGCTTTCTCTTTGTTTTTATGCTGTGATTTTTGATCTTGACACTGTGCCACCAATCCTGTTGGAATATGGGTTAAACGTACAGCTGAATAGGTCGTATTTACCGATTGCCCTCCTGGCCCGGATGAACAGAAAAAATCAATACGAACATCCTTAGGATTAATCTCTATATCAAATTCTTCAGCTTCAGGAAAGACCATTACAGTCGCTGCACTGGTATGCACACGACCTTGGGTTTCTGTCTGTGGTACCCTCTGCACACGGTGTACTCCTGCTTCAAACTTTAAGGTTCCGTATACGTCTTCACCAGTAACTTCGAACTGGATTTCTTTAAACCCACCGTTGGTGCCTTCGCTAAAGTCTACGGTATCGACTTTCCACCCTTTGCTTTCACAGTATTTAGTGTACATTCTAAATAAGTCACCGGCAAAAATACTTGCCTCGTCACCTCCTGTCCCTGCTCGCAACTCAACAACAGCATTTTTAGAATCTTCTGGGTCTTTAGGAATTAACAAAAACCTTATTTCTTCTTCTAATGCAGGAATACGTTCTTTGGCTTCATCATACTGCATTTTGGCCATGTCTACCATTTCTGGATCACTACCATCGGCTATAATTTCTTCGGCCTCAGTGATATTGTCTGTTAGCGTCACATATTCGTCCCGCTTATCCATCAATACTTTTAGGTCTTTATATTCCTTGTTTAATTGCACATAACGCTTTTGATCGGAAATAATATCTGGTTGAATGATTAAATCACTTACCTCATCAAATCGTTGCTTTATTATTTGTAATTTCTCTAACATCTACCTTTTTAATTGTGCACCAAAAATACGATAATTTATGAATTTTCAATAGCGCGACGGGTATTCTGATTAAGTATCTGGAACTATTCTACATTAAAAAGAAAATTGGAAGTCGGTTAAGAACCAACTTCCAATTCATCATGTATATCCATTCTTTATTTTACCCACATTTAGAAGAGCCACAATCCTTACAGGTTAGACAGCCTTCCTGATAAATCAAATTTTCCGAATTACAATTAGAACAGGTATGTCCCTTTGCCTTAGTTCCATCGGCCACGTAACGCTTTAAGGCTCGTCCTACACCATTTTTCCATGTATTAATGGATTCGCTATCCAATTGTAAGCTATTAATCAATTCAACAATGTTGTCTATTGGCATTCCATGACGGAGTGTACTGGAAATAAGCTTGGCGTAATTCCAAAACTCAGGATTAAACTTATGGGACAGACCTTCAATAGTGGTCTTATACCCTCTTTTGTTTTTATATTGAAAATCGTAACGGGAATTCCCTTTTTCATCCCTGTTCTTAATTATCACTCCTTTATCTACCCAGCGCGGAATTAAAATTCCATCTTCATCATCTGCCAGCCCAGTAAAAATCTCATAGGGCTTCCCTTCAATTAAGCCAATAAAAGCGATCCATTTTTCTTTATTATTTTGAAAGCGTACAACATCAGCTTCCAAGGTTTGGGGTCTTTTTATTGGAAATGCAGTTAACAGCTCCTGTTGTTTTTCTTCTTTTTTCTCTTCGTTAGAAATCAACACACCAGACCGAGACCCATCCCTATAAACGGTAACTCCTTTACAACCTACCTCCCAGGCCTTTAAATACAATTCTCCTACTAAGTCTTCATCAACATCACTAGGTAAATTAATCGTTACACTAATGGAATGGTCTACCCATTTTTGAATAGCTCCCTGCATACTTACTTTACTAAGCCAATCTACATCGTTAGAAGTTGCATTAAAATATGGCGATTGCTTAATCAAATCATCCAATTCTTCCTGAGAAAAATTCTTAGAAGTATCTATTCCGTTCACATCCATCCACTGCTTAAATCTATGATGAAAAACTACGTATTCTTCCCATGAATCCCCAACCTCGTCTACAAAGTCGACACGTACATTTTTATCATTTGGATTCACTTTACGCCTTCTTTTATAAACGGGTAGAAATACAGGTTCTATTCCAGACGATGTTTGCGTCATTAAACTAGTAGTTCCTGTTGGAGCAATCGTTAACAGCGCTATATTACGACGGCCGTATTCCAACATATCGTAATACAATTTTTCATCAGCTTCTTTTATGCGCTGAATAAATGGGTTCGCTTTTTCTCGTTCGCTATCAAAAATTGCAAAAGCGCCACGTTCTTTTGCCGTGTAAACTGATGCTCGATATGCTTCAAGGCACAATGTTTTATGCACTTGAAGAGAAAACGCATTACCTTCTTCACTACCATATTTAATTCCCAATGCGGCTAACATATCACCTTCAGCCGTAATACCTATGCCTGTTCTACGACCTTCTTCAGCTTTCTTCTTAATATTCAGCCATAAATTGCGTTCAATGGATTTTACATCGTCCATTTCCGGATCGGCTTCTATCTTCCCTAAAATCACATCAATCTTTTCCAGTTCCAAATCGATAATATCATCCATAATACGTTGCGCTATAGCAACATGTTTTTTAAATAACTCGAAATTAAATTTGGCTGCTTTAGTAAAAGGTTCTTCTACATAGGAAAACAAATTAATAGCCAATAAACGACACGAGTCATAAGGACATAAAGGAATTTCTCCACAAGGGTTTGTGGACACCGTATTGTAACCTAGATCCGCATAACAATCAGGAACAGATTCATTAATAATTGTATCCCAAAACAATATGCCTGGCTCTGCTGATTTCCATGCATTGTGCACTATTTTTTTCCATAGTTTCCTTGCCTTTATAGATTTGGTATATTTAGGGGCACTACTAAATATTGGATATTTTTGAGTATACTCTGTATCAGATTTTATTGCTTCCATAAAAGCATCATCAATACGTACAGAGACATTTGCTCCAGTAACTTTCCCCTGTTCAAGTTTTGCATCTATAAAATCCTCAGAATCTGGGTGATTGATGGATACAGATAACATTAGGGCTCCACGACGACCATCTTGTGCCACTTCCCGGGTGGAATTAGAATAGCGCTCCATGAAAGGAACAATACCTGTAGATGTTAACGCAGAATTCTTAACCGGTGAACCTTTGGGACGTATGTGTGATAAATCGTGACCAACTCCTCCTCGGCGTTTCATCAATTGAACTTGCTCCTGATCAATCTTCATAATTCCCCCATATGAGTCGGATGCTCCTGAGTTTCCAATAACAAAACAATTAGATAGCGATGCCGTTTGGTAGGGATTACCAATACCTGCCATAGGACTTCCTTGAGGCACAATGTACCTAAAGTCCTTAATTAAATTAAAAACATCATCCTCGGTAAGCGCATTTGGATAACGCTTCTCTATTCTGGCGATTTCCTTAGCAATACGACGATGCATATCGTTAGGTGTTTGCTCATACAAATTACCTTCGGAGTCTTTTAAGGCATATTTATTTATCCATACACGAGCAGCAAGATCATCTCCTTTAAAATAAGCTACGGAAGCTTCAAAGGCTTCTTCTTGGGTATATGTTTTTGATTTACTAACAGATTCGGTTTCAACAGGCATAGTTTTCAGGATTAAAATTTAACGATTTCTTAATTGCAAAATACGCAAAAAATCAAAACTAAAAACATGACAAAAGTCACAAAGTTTACACAAAAAACAAATAAAACCCTAACAACCAATAAGTTGTAAATTTATCAACAGCAAAAAGTTAACAAGTTTTTTAAATAAAATAATCTAGAAACTCTAAAAATCGAACGCAAAACCAACACCTAAAAACTGCTTCCACTGCACTTTAGCTCCAGCTTCCTCCAGTTCACCTTCAATTTCTGAAGGCTTGGTTGTCTTTACATCATCATCATATCTAATATGCGAGCCCAAGGTAGCTCTTACGAAACTATTTACTCTAAAATCGAAATCTACACGCCAATCAATATCTAGATTACCAAAATTATTTATGTAATCGGTATAAAGACTAAATTGATTTTTAACCTTAACATTCTCGGCCATTTGCATTTCATAACTGTTGGTCATTAAAATCCCAACTTCTTTCCTAACCCGCTCACCTTCAATTATAATATCCCCATTAATATCCCTAACTGCTGGCTTTACACCGAAAGCACCTGCATTCGATAAATCTTCATCTAACACGAATGTCGCTTTTAAAGTAATGGGTGAAAAATAAAATGATAAACGCTCTATGTTTCTACCATATTCCATACCGCCACCAAAAAACAAGTAACCAGGAGCCATAAACCTAGAGATTGGCTTATCTCTATTAGGATATTTGTAACCGTTGGCTAACTGTGTCTTAAAATTAAGTTTTGCCGAATAGAACCAATTGGACTCATTATCGGGCTTGTAGCCTAAATTAGAATTTAATTCAAACAGATCGTCTGTTTTTCTAATCTTCTGCCCTTGCTGTTTGTTAAGTCCGTAACGTGACATAACATTATTATTCCAAAAGAAATATTTGTCCTTATAATTAGCTTCTGACGCAAACCCCAAAAGCATAGAAATGGAATTACTACCTCCCGAATTCCAATTAACAAAAGACACTTCGCTCAAATCTACCGAGGCCTTATTTAGTCGAACCCATTGCGGCTTAACAAAATTATCGGGCTTAACAATTGGCTTTAAAAATAATGTATCGGGTTGCGCGCTTATTAATTGCAAACAAAACAAGAAAAGAATTAACAGAACGTTTTTCATAGTTTACTAGGTTATTTTAAAATTACATCCTTCATCAACAACCATTCCATTTTGACAAAAACCAAAACTAATAGCTAAACTCGCCAAACGCACTCTTTATTGTTAGCTTTTTGGTTTTTGAAGACTCTACCCTTCCAATGACTTTAGCATTAACATTAAAAGACTTAGAAATACTAATAATATCGTCGGCTATTTCTGGAGTCACATAAAGTTCCATACGGTGCCCACAATTAAATACTTGATACATTTCCTTCCAATCTGTTTTACTCTGTTCTTGTATTAGTTTAAACAAGGGAGGAATATCAAACATATTGTCTTTTACAATATGAAACTGATCTACAAAATGAAGGATCTTAGTTTGTGCACCACCAGAGCAATGCACCATTCCATGTACTAAATCACTTGTATATTGCGATAAAATTTTCTTAATAATTGGCGCATAGGTTCGCGTTGGTGACAACACCAACTTACCGGCGTCTAATGGAGCATCTGCAACCTCATCTGTTAGCTTAACACCTCCAGAATAAACCAAATCATCGGGAACTGCTGCGTCATAACTCTCTGGATAAGCTTTTGCCAAATACTTTTCAAAAACATCGTGCCTTGCAGAGGTTAAACCGTTACTCCCCATTCCTCCATTATATTCCTTTTCGTAAGTTGCCTGTCCAAAACTCTCTAATCCAACAATAACATCACCTGCTTTAATATTGGCATTATCTATAACATCACTGCGTTTCATTCTTGCAGTAACAGTCGAATCTACAATTATGGTACGCACCAGGTCACCAACATCAGCTGTTTCTCCACCAGTTGAATGAATCGTCACTCCAAATGCCTTTAGCTCAGAAATGAGTTCTTCCGTTCCATTAATAATTGCCGAAATAACTTCTCCTGGAATTAGATTTTTATTACGCCCAATAGTTGAGGACAGTATAATATTATCTGTTGCCCCTACGCATAACAAATCGTCTATATTCATAATTAAGGCATCTTGCGCTATACCTTTCCAAACCGAAAGATCACCAGTTTCTTTCCAATACATATATGCCAAAGATGACTTGGTCCCTGCGCCATCTGCATGCATTATAAGACAGTAATCATCATCATTTGTTAAATAATCCGGAACGATTTTACAAAATGCTTTTGGGAAAATCCCTTTGTCTATATTCTTAATTGCATTGTGAACATCTTCTTTAGATGCCGAAACACCTCTTTGGGCATAACGTTTGGAAACTTCTTGACTCATTATATTGATTTGTTGTGCAAAAATAAGGATTGTTTCTTTTTTGCTATTCTTTTAACCGAGAATTTATAACAATATTTTTTAACTAAAAGGCTGTTCAAAAATATACAACAAAAAAAGCGTACAAATTTCATGTACGCTTTTCAATCAGTTTTAAGTTTTATCTATCTATTCCCAATCTGGCATTTCCGCATTACCAAAAAGCACTGTTCTTGAATTGACATCATCCAAATCTGAGAGTTTTACTTTTAAAATATCTTTTTGCGAAATCCCATCATTCGATGTCTGCATAAAAATAACCTCAGCATCGTTAGGTGAAAAACGAGGATCTATATCATTAAAGCCTGCTTGTTTTTGACTAGACACGAGCATTGTTGTAGACGAAACCAATTCATATAAATAAATACTTGAATTAAGCTGTCTATAGGTGGCATTTTCAAAACCTGAAACGTCATACCAATACAATACTTTTTTATTATCCACAGTTAAATCTAAGCCTCCTGCTGCTCCCAAAACATTTTCCAATAGAATATTTAACACCATTCCTGAAGAGTCAATAGTATATATTGAAACACCGTAACCATTGATATTATTTGTTTTTAGCACCATGAGACTTTCGTCTTCACTTAAAACACACTCTGAAATCAAACTCCCATCTGGTGTTTTATATATTTCTTGCAAACCTGATCCATCCGAATTTACAGTGTACAACATATCAAAATTTGGATAAATTAAACGGCTTCCATTTTTAGACCATGAAAAACTCATTTGATCCAGATCAAACCCATTTACAGGAATAGCAGATGTTACTTTAAATATATTCGATCCATCTGGGTTCATTGTATAAATATGTGTTTTAGAGCCTTCTGTAGCCAAAAACGCTATTTTATTTTTAGCTAAATTTTTCCTAGGCCTCCAACAATTCATTGAAACAGGTGTTAGCTGTAATTCATTACCATTCATATCGGCTGAGAAAATAACATTATTCCCTTCTATTTGCCTTACAAACAAGAACCGATTTGACGGAAACTTTAGTGTTTCAAAAGAATTCACAGCACTTATTGCAGATTCATTTATTCCATCGGAGGCACTTACTTGCCAAAAATACTTTAATCCGTATCGCAATCCAGAAACATTAAACAACGTATCCTCTATATTGCTAAACTTTAATATTTCGTTGTCTTTATCGTTTCTAATCTCGACCTCGTAAGTAAGTTTATCATCTTCAGGATCTGAAGCTTTCCACTTCAATTGAATATCGATATCTACATTTGTAGCCATATCGGATGGCTCCATAATTAAAGGCACATTGGGTGTTTTATTTTTAGCCGTTTCTACCTCCATTTCAAACACAACACTAATACTTGTATTCACTTGTACTTTCACCCCTTCAAAACTTGTTAGATATCCTTCTTTTTCTGCTTGAACAGAGTATTGGTCTGCCACAACCTCTTCTAATAAAAATTCTCCCTTTTCGTTTGTAAACACAGTACTCGAACTAGGGTTTGTAGAAATCTTAACGTTTTCTAAAGGACTATTGATCCCTTTAGCTACAACTTTTCCCGTAATCTTGCCCTTAGAAAGGTTATCAATAGTTTCTTCGCTACAACTATTAAAAACCATCACCGCTGCAACTATTAAAAAATATTTAAAATATGTATTCATTATCTTCTAAACTTATTATTAGATCTTTTTCTCATCTCTTATGGCTTTGACCTCAATTTTATGTTTAGCCTTAAGGTTTTTCTTTTCCTCTCTTAGCTTTTGCCTAGCTTTTACACGTTGCGAATTATGCCTGTGCATATAAATATTAACCCCAATACCTAATCTGTAATAAAAATCATCCCTTTTGCCATTTACAACACCATCTATCTTATCACTAAAAACCATGTTCTGTTCTCCAAACATCTTGACTCCTACATTTTTAGATATCAAATATTCTATTCCCAGACCACACTGAAGCTTGGCATCTGTACTTGTAAAATAATTAGCTGCATTAACCCCAAAACCACCATAAACAAACGGCGTTATATCGTCAAAAGGCAATATGTTACATTCGGCATTTACATCAAAAGACATAAATCCTTCGTTAAACAAACCTTTATTTTCTAAATTGAATTTTGAATAACTGGCACCAACATTAAAATACGGACTAAAGTACCTTTTATACCCAGCTTTCCCCATAAACTCTGGTTGTGGATTTGGTAAATCCCCATTCATAAAAGAAGCTCCTGCGGCTAGCTCAAAAACATTTTTACTCCTTTTTTCTTTGTACAATCTATCATACAACTTCGTTAACCCTGCATTTTCTTTTTCCAAATCGTATTGCTTAATCAATGTAGATATTTCTTCTTCATCTCCTTGCGGCTCCCAAAGCCTATCTTTAACGCCCTCAATAATTAAAGCTTCAACCGATTTTTCAATTGCTTCTGTAACTGCCAAATGAACCGGTTCATTTCTGGTAAATCCAGTTTCTGCTTCTAAAAGTCTTTGAAACTTTACATATCTAAAAAGACTTGCATCTACCGACTGAGAAAGAATGGTTTTGGACACGTAAACAGTCTTCAATATTTTTCCACTTGAAGTCGATATTGCCCTTAGATACACCGAAATCCTGTCTTGCCTGTACTGTGTTGAGCCACCCGCCCCAAAATAACGTGCTCCCAAACCTCCTGTTATAATGTTTGAATCATAGGAAATAACACCGCCTTCCAATATTATACCAGCATATAGTAAGGGGGGCAACTTTTGAGAAGCCAAATCATCTCCGTTTGCATATTCTTTTCGAGTAGATCTTATGATATTACGCTCATTTAACAAATTGCTCAAGTTTTCGCGTTCAATCGGGACAAACCATTTTGAATCCTCTAAAGCTTTAAGCAAAATAGACGTTGTCCCTTGCGAGATTGCCGTACTAAATGTACTCCCATTTTCTGTTGGCTTATACTGCCCTGTTTGATCCCTAAATTTATAGACACCAACCACGACTGGCTCAACCGGCAATGGTAAGTTTTTTAAGTCACCACTTACCTCTGTAGACTCTCCCAACCTAGCTGCCTGTATATCTATAGGCTGATTAAAATATGTTCCACAACTAAAAACTGTAATCATTAATAATAATGACACGAACAGCATGTTCCTCATCGGTTTAAATTTTAATGTTTTGTATCGGCAAGATGTAACTGCGCACATCTTATCCAATATTTTTTTAAGAAGTTCATGAATCTTTGATTTCGTCATTTACACCTAGCTTCACTAAAGGTTGTAACAACTCATTTCAACAGTTTTATTTATAATAACGCAACAAGTTTTAATTTGGAACAATTATTTGGGTTTGCTCGCCAGTACCTGTATCAAGTATATCTACAACGAGCCCTTCGTTAGACGGGAAGATTTCTACAACTAAAGCACCAAAAGAATACGTTCCTTCTGCCAAACCACTTTCACCAAATTGATCTGAAAAAAGCGTTCTCGATATTTGACTCAATATTTGATTATTCAAATTTTCCTTAAATCTTTCCAACTCAGATTTTTGGCCTACATCTATTTGATTGGGATCCTTAAATGAATTCTGAGACTGCGCAGAACTTAATAACCAATTGTAGTTAAACGTATCGCCTCCGAACGCTGGATTTTTAGGTTTATAAACCAGATCTTGACTATATGCAAATCCTACAGCAAAAAACAAGAAAGGCAATAATACCAATAATTTTCTCATGTGTTTATATTTTTTAATTAGTATGCTTCGACTAAAGTTTATATTGAACTAAGGGGATGAATTTGCTCAATCATGCATACAACCTTTTCATTGTTTGATTAAACTTATTAATGGATGTTTGCACTTTATCCTCTACTCTTTTAATATTGTGTGATGTATTTTTTTTGTTTTTTAATATCCTGGAAGTACTTAAATACTTTCCGTATTGACAATTTTGCCCTTTGCTCTAAATACTCCTGATTTGGTTTCACGAAAAACTCATCTACAACCGAATTATCAATACTTATTTGTATTATGGTGTTTCTCCCCAAACTTAATCTTTCTGATATTTTCACAATCTTACTTCCTTTTATCTGATTTAAATTGTACATAGAATAAAAGAACTCGTAAAAATCCCTCCCTGCTTTCGTTTTTGTATCTTCTGTTACAATACCCAGAATCTCAATACCATCATTCGGTATTTTTGCTTCTACAGGCACATTATTATTCGACAAAACAAGTCTGTCCTTTCCCAAAAGCACGTCTTCGTCATCGTAAATCAGCAAAATGACTATAACTTTGTCTTTTTCATCCTGATTAATGGTTGTACCTGACAATTCTTTTGTTTCATTTGCCAAAAGTGTAAAACGCCCCTCCTGAGTCGATTTCGATGTGTTTGAAGTTTTATTATTGGCTTTTATAACATGCATAGAATACCTTAAGCTTTTAATAACATCTAGAGTATTTGTAGCTGTTCCCTTTACACTTATAAAATCATCTACATTCTCAAACTTTATTTTTGCCACTATTTCTTTGTTTGTTAATTGGGCAAAACCCAGCTTAACAAACAAGGCACAAAAAAGCAGTAATATCTGATGACGCTTGCCGTACATACTTTTAAAAAATTAAAAACTTCTTATGACCAATGTTTTAGCCGTTCCTTGCATTTTAATTTTAATGTTGTTCGATAACGAATTAACACCAAACCTTTCCAGAAGTAAGTCGTCACCTTTCTGCAACAATTTAAAATTATCGTACGTTACATTTCCATACGCATAACTATAAACCGCATTATTATTTCCTTCCTGGATTAGCTCTTCCGAAACATCTGCTATAGCATTAACACTTTCTATGTTATTAAAATTTCCTACTTGGTAATATTTTATATCA
Source organism: Snuella lapsa (assembly GCF_039539345.1). NCBI lineage: Bacteria > Pseudomonadati > Bacteroidota > Flavobacteriia > Flavobacteriales > Flavobacteriaceae > Snuella > Snuella lapsa. Next base: position 57,087 of record NZ_BAABCY010000105.1, read on the forward strand.
GCACTCACATGAGTTGAAAATGCATGTATGGTATTATAATCCCCTACTTGCTGCAACGTAATTTCACTTTTAGGCGCCATTTTTTTATGGGATGCCAATCTTACCGCTTGTTGCTGCATTAAAAAATTGGATACTTGACTTTTATAGCTAAAGATCGACAACTCGTTATTAGTTCCATAATCACCTGACAATTCTTGAGAAAATGCCAAACTTGTTGAAAAACATATAAAAAGCATAAGTGCTATAAGGGCAGGGTGTATTTTCATTGATACCGATTAAAAGGCTTGTTCTTAACAAAAACAAAGTAAGAAAAGGAGGCTTAAGACACACCTCCTTTTCTTTTAATTTTATTGAACTAAAAAAAGGGGATATTAGTTAGTTTGTAAAGTTCCTGCAACGTTTCCAACACCTGTTTGGGTTATCGTACTTACGTGCATGTTTCCAAATTGGGCAGATCCTGCTAAGTTTAATCCTCCATTTTGCAAAATGGTAGAATCATTACCATATCCAGACTGAAGTGTTACTCCTAAGTTGTACCCTCCATCCTGATCTATTAAACTTACGTTTTCTTCACCAAACTGAGTTTGCAATGCTACATTAGTATTTCCAACTTGATAAGCTTTAGCTTCATTTTTGTTACCATATTGGTATTGGTAAGCTCTGTTCCCAAAATACATTTGATCTACTAAAGCTTTATTTTTGTTACCATATTGATTTTGGTTAGCATAGTTATTGGCTCCAACTTGATCTGCTTTTACTCTGTTTCTATCACCATTCTGATCTTGTTTGGCTATGTTAAAAGCACCATCTTGATCTACTTTTGCTTTATTTTTATTGCCGTCTTGATCTTGCTCTGCATAATTTGAGAAACCATCCTGCTCTGCAAAAGCCATATTTTCATCACCATCTTGATCTTGTGCAGCATAGTTATAACCACCGTCCTGGATCAACTTAGCACTATTACCGTTTCCATTTTGGGTCTGGTAACCTTCGTTGCTTTTTCCCAATTGGTCTACATATGCGTAGTTATTATTTCCTTTTTGGTATTGATCGGCGTAATTACCTTTTCCTTCTTGATTGGCAATAGCAAGATTACCATCAGAATGGTTAGGTCCACTGTTTTGATCCTGTCTTGCTTCGTTATTTCTTCCTTTTTGATCTACATGAGCTTCGTTGTTATCAAATCGTTGTTTTTGCCAAGAAACATTCCCTTTTCCTCTTTGGTAAGCAGTGGTCAAGTTGCCTTCGGCATATCCAACCCCCACATCAACAGTAGCACTATTGTATCTACCTCTTTGTGTAACGTAACTATCGTTATCATCACCTGCTTGTTTAATATCTGCCGTGTTTTTTTTCCCAACTTGATCTACAAAAGCTGCATTGTAATGTCCTCCATCTACATTGTTTTTACCGTCTTGATCTACTTTAGACTCATTCATATAGCCTACTTGACTAACTAAGGATAAGTTTGCTGTTCCTGTCTGGTCTACATCACTGACATTACTTTGAGCAAATGCAAATGCTCCACATAACATTAAGGTTGTACTAAAAAAATAATTTTTCATGTTTTAAAAATTTGGATTAATTAATAGGTTAATATTTTAGTTCAATAAAATACTGGGGGTAAATAGCAAATAACACAAAGCATTGATGGTCGTATATAAAAAACTGAGAGTCATTTTTTCTTAATTAGACATAAACTCAACTACGAAAAACAAAATAGGTTTTGGTAGTTTTTCATGAAATTTACATTGATCATTGAGAGATGCTTTTTTGTGTTACTCATTAGTTATGATAGAAACAACCATAAAATAAAATACCCTACTACTTTTATTCTTTTTAAGACCAAATGCAGAAAAATACTTTTCAACGGGCAAAAAAAATCCTAATCGGTTAGATTAGGATTTTTGATTCTATAGTAGGCAAATAGATTATCTTGTAAACAGTAATTCCCTATACTTTGTTAAAGGCCAAATCTCATCGTCAATTAACAACTCTAGCTTATCGCAGTGATAGCGAATATCATCAAATAGCGGTTTAACATTAAAACAATATGCATAGGCTTTTTTTTCAATGTCATCAATGCTATTAGCTTTTTTGCGTTCGTTAATCATTTTAGTAACATTTGCATTTATCCCTTCAATATGACTGGAAATATCTTCTATTAAGCTCAACTGTTCCTTGGATACCGCCTCATACTTTTTATCGAAAATTTCCTTTAAACCCTTTACGTTCTCTATAAGAATATTTTGATACTTCACTGCTGTAGGCACAATATGATTCCTTGCAATATCACCTAGCACACGGCCTTCTATTTGGATATGCATGATATAAGCTTCAATTTCAATCTCATAACGCGCCTCAGTCTCTATACGACTCATAACTTCCATTTCTTCAAACAAGGCTATCGTTTGCTCTGAAATACGCGCTTTTAAGGCTTCTGGGGTTGTTTTGTTATTACTTAGCCCCCTTCTCTTAGCTTCTTCTTCCCATTCTTTTCCATAGCCATTACCTTCAAACAAAATATCTCTGGACGATTTAATATACTCGCGTAACACATTAAATATTGCCTCGTCTTTCTTTAAGTCTTTCTTATCTATCAGGGCATCCACTTCTACTTTAAAATCCTTTAACTGTTTAGCTACGATAGTATTTAAAACCGTCATTGGGTTACCACAATTTGCTGTAGATCCAACAGCTCTAAACTCGAACTTATTACCAGTAAATGCAAAAGGAGAGGTTCTGTTCCTATCTGTATTATCTAATAAAACATCTGGAATTTTACCAACAACATTCAACTTAAGTTCTGTTTTTTCCTGAGGTGATAACTTCCCTTTTGTAACGCCTTCTAATTCCTCCAACACTTTGGTAAGTTGCTCTCCAATAAATACCGAAATGATTGCTGGTGGTGCTTCGTTTGCTCCCAGTCTGTGATCGTTACTAGCCGATGCTATAGCAGCACGCAACAAAGCCTCATGCTTATGAACTGCCTTAATTGTATTTATGAAGAATGTTAAAAATTGTAAATTACTCATTGGCGTTTTTCCTGGAGCTAATAAATTAACTCCTGTATCTGTTGAAAGCGACCAGTTGTTATGCTTTCCTGAGCCATTAATTCCGGCAAAAGGTTTTTCATGCATCAAAACTTTAAAGTTATGACGAGAAGCAATACGTCCCATAACATCCATTAATAGGGAATTATGATCTACCGCCAAATTGGCTTCTTCAAAAATAGGTGCTAATTCAAATTGATTGGGCGCTACTTCGTTATGGCGTGTTTTTACTGGAATCCCTAAAAGCATACACTCATTTTCCAACTCGCGCATAAAATTTAAGGCTCTTGTTGGAATTGACCCAAAATAATGATCGTCCAATTGTTGTCCTTTTGCCGGCGAATGCCCTAAAAGGGTACGCCCTGTTAATGTAATGTCTGGACGACTCGCAGCTAACCGCTTATCTATTAAAAAGTACTCCTGCTCCCAACCTAAAGATGACGACACTTTTTTTACGTTCTTGTCAAAATAACGACACACCGCTGTAGCAGCATCATCAACAGCATGGAGCGCCCTTAACAATGGCGTTTTATAATCTAATGCTTCTCCTGTATACGCAACAAAAATGGTTGGGATACATAAGGTCGTTCCATAAATAAATGCAGGCGATGTTGGATCCCAAGCAGTATAGCCCCTTGCCTCAAAAGTATTCCTAATACCTCCACTAGGAAAACTGGAAGCATCGGGTTCCTGTTGCACTAACTGACTCCCTCCAAACTTTTCAATAGCCATTCCATCTCCAGTAGTTTCAAAAAAGGCATCATGTTTTTCTGCTGTTGCTCCAGTTAATGGCTGAAACCAATGTGTGTAATGAGTCACTCCTTTAGACAAAGCCCAATCCTTCATTGAAGACGCAACTTGATCTGCAATACCTCGATCGATCTTTTTACCATACTTTATGGCATTAACGACCCCAACAAAAGCATCCTTGGTTAAATATTGACGCATGGTATTTTCGTTAAACACATTTTCTCCAAATAATTCAGAACGCCGTATCTTCTCTTCTACAGCAACTGGTTTTGAACCTAAAGATCCTTTTATAGCATGAAATCTTAATGTTGACATTTTTTAAAACAATTTTAACAAGTTGAGTAATAAAATTTTAGCAAAAATAAGGTTCGAAAAACAATAATCCGACATAATCCCCAAAATTTGTTGTTAACAATCTTTCAATAATTACATCTAAAAATATTCTTTTTTTAAATTATACCTTAAAAAAATAGGGTCTAAATAAAAATAACCTGTACTTTTATTAAAACACCCCCATAAATTACAAAGTATCACATAAAAAATTATATTTGTATCATTATTTCAATTAATAAAACATCTATTATGGCAAAAATTAAATTAGAATACATCTGGTTAGACGGATACTTCCCTACTCAAAATATGAGAAGTAAAACCAAGGTTGAGGAGCATGAAAATTTTCAAGGCACACTTGAAGAAATAGGAAATTGGTCGTTTGACGGATCTTCAACGAAACAAGCGGAAGGTGGATCATCTGATTGTATCCTAAAACCGGTTGCTATCTATCCAGATCCTGAAAGAAATAACGGATACTTAGTAATGACTGAAGTTCTAAACCCTGATGGTACTCCACACGTATCTAATGGTAGAGCTACTATTGATGATGAAGATGATGATTTCTGGTTTGGTTTTGAGCAAGAATATTTCATCATGGATGTTCATACTGAATTACCTCTAGGATTCCCAAGAGGCGGGTATCCAAAACCTCAAGGTATGTACTACTGTTCTGTTGGTGGTTTAAACACACACGGAAGAGATTTAGTTGAGGAGCATGCTGATTTATGTATAGCAGCTGGATTGAACTTTGAAGGCATCAACCAAGAAGTAGCTTGCGGACAGTGGGAATTCCAATTATTTGCCAAAGGTGCAAAACAAGCTGGTGACGAAATTTGGGTTGCAAGATATCTATTGGACAGATTAACTGAAAAATACGGCTACTATATTGAGTACCATCCAAAACCACTTGGAAAAGATTTGGATTGGAACGGTTCCGGTATGCACGCCAACTTCTCAAACAGTACACTAAGAACTTGTGGTTCTAAAGAGGTATATGAAAAAATATGTGAAGCGTTCCGCCCAGTTGTTGATGAGCACATTGCGGTTTACGGTGAATTTAATGACCAACGTTTAACCGGGTTACACGAAACTGCCGCTATCACTGATTTCTCTTACGGTGTTTCTGATAGGGGTGCTTCTATACGTATTCCAATTGCAACTGTAGAAAGAGGATACAAAGGTTGGTTAGAAGATAGAAGACCTGCATCTAACGGTGATCCATACAAAATTGCTGCTAGAATTATTAAAACTGTTAAATCTGCTGATGTTACTGCTGATGCAGCTGAGACACTTAATTCTGCCAAAGCTTAAGATAAACAAACATTTTGTTCATAATAAAAAAGACTGCTAAACGCAGTCTTTTTTATTGCAATAATATCTACAAATTAATTCTTTCGCATATAAATTATTTCATAGCAAATACCAAAAACATAAACACTCCATAAGCAAATACCAATAAAAACCCTTTAGCCCTGCTTATCTGAAATTTCTGCTTAACAAATACCATAGGCAGTAACACTAAAGCAAAACCCAGCATCCAAAAAATATCATTGGAAAGTATCTGTTTTTCAGTTACTGGTATCGGCTTAACAATAGCTGTTAGCCCCAAAACAGAGCCAATGTTAAATATATTGGAACCAATTAAATTACCAAGTGAAATAGCTTTCTCTTGTTTAGCGGCCGCGATCACCGATGCAGCCAACTCTGGTACACTTGTACCAATAGCTATTAAGGAAACTCCTATTACCGCCTCACTTACTCCAATGGCCTGCGCTATTTCTTTAGCTCCCTCCACTAACCATTCGCTACCATAATATAAAGCTGAAGCCCCAATGACCAACCAAATAAAAATTTTAAAACCAGACACAACGGCCAAAGTTTCGTCAACTTCGTCTACAACTGTATTATTTTTTAACCCTCTTATCAATACCATTAAAAATAATATAAGGCCAGCAAACAATGTACTTCCTTCTACAAGCGAAAGTTTTGCATCATTGTAAAGAAAATAATATAAGAATAAAGAAAACACCATCATGACAGGCCAGTTGAGCTTGTAAAACGATCTATCGACCGCTATTGGCCCTACCAAAGCCGTTATTCCCAAAACCAAACCTATATTAGCAATATTAGAACCTACTACATTATTGATAGCTATTGCCGGAGACCCTGATAAAGCAGCCTGAATACTCACCAATAGTTCTGGTGCAGAAGTCGCAAAGGAAACAACGGTCATCCCTATAACCATTTTGGATATGTCGAACTTAAAAGACAAAGCTACAGATGACCGTACCAAAAACTCTCCACCAATTACCAAGAGCACGAAACCTAGAACAACTAAAATTATACTCATAAAAACAATTTTTTGCGAAGATAATACACCCTCTTTTAAAGCAGGCATAGATTTTTACAATTGTTAACATTCGATGATAAAATTCAGTTAAACTTTTACAACACATTTAATTCTGTTATAATTTTGATTAAAAAAGTTTTAACCATGAAAACAATACGTCTTTCTAAAATCGAACTTATCTTTTTTCTGATTTCACTATTATCCCTTGTCTTACTTAAGGCTAATGCTTTTAATAACCCTCAAAAGGCAATATCACAAACCACTGATGTTATTATTACTTTGGATAATGACACCAACGATTACGAGCTAGATGATATTATAAGCATGCTAAAAGAAAACGAAATAACCGCTAGTTTCACTAAAGTTAACAGAAATGACATAGGGCAGCTAACTGGTATTCGCATTACCTTAAAAGATGCTCATGGTGAACAAATAGTTAACGAAGTATCCAGTAACACCCCTATTGAGAAATTAAGCTTTGGCAGAAAAGGTGGTAAGTTATTTATATCTCAAGGGGAAAAAAGCATGGGCAATTTTACCTTTTTTAATAAGCCCAATTTCCCCTTTGGTTTTCCAAGCGACTCCTTATTTGGCAGTAATTTTAACAACCTTAATCTTAATGACTTATTTGGGGACATAAACGATAGTATCTTTTTTAATGGTCAGCGTTTTAACATAAAAGAACTCATGGAACAAATGCAACGTGGATTTAATCATGTAACGCCCAACCACACTGGTAAATATAAGTTTATAGATAACCCCAATACCGAAAAACTCATCATTATTGACGGTAAGGAAAGTGACTTTGAAAAGCTCAATAGATTGGCCGAAGCAGACAAAATAGCCGATGTTGAAGTTTTAAATTCAAAAATAGCCACTAGCATTTATGGAGAAAAGGCTAAAGACGGCGCAATAATAGTTATAACAAAAGATTAGATTAGTTTGGTTAGTTAGTTAATTTTTGCAAAAAGAGGCACACACTTTAACGTTCGCCTCTTTTTCTTTTTCAAAAGATTTGAAAACTAAATAAATAGTTACAAAACTACATATATAGTTGTATAACTACAAAAATAGTTATACATTTGAATTATCATATTACACATAAACATTTGAAAGACTTATCTATTCCATGCAAAAGCTAACTAATAAAGAAGAAGAGATTATGCATATTCTATGGAAACTTGAAAAAGCTTTTGTAAAAGATGTTCTAGCAGAAATTGAAGAAGATAAACCACACTATAATACCCTCTCTACTATTATTCGACATTTAGAAGAAAAGGGCTATGTGGATTACTATGCTTATGGCAAAACACATCAATACTATCCTATTATCACAAAAGAAGCCTACCGAAAAAAGTTCATGAACAATGCTATTGAAAACTATTTTAACAGTTCCTATAAGAATGTTGTATCATTTTTTGCCAAAGAAGAAAAGATAAGTGTAGAGGAATTAAAAGAAATTATAGACTTAATTGAAAAGCAAAAGTAATCGTGGAATATTTACTAAAAGCATCTGCCATTATCTCCATATTTTATCTTTTCTACAAGGTACTTTTACAACATGATACATTTTTCCATTCAAACCGCCTCTTTTTACTAATAGGTTTAGCTTCTGCCATCGCCTTACCCTTCATAGTTATCCCCATTTATATTGAATACACTCCTGTCAACCTTGATAGTTTAGAATCTGCTCCAATTAGCATTCCTATAGAAACTAGAGAGGCTTCTTTTAATATTTGGGATTATGCCTTTACAGTCTATTTAGTTGGCGTTGTTATATTTTCTATTCGGCTTTGTATCCAATTATTTTCCTTATTACGTTGGACTTGCAACAAAAAGTCGGACAATTTTTCTAAGACCTATGCCACGTTTTTAATTTGATAAAATTCTT
>NZ_BAABCY010000106.1:0-3550 GCF_039539345.1 Snuella lapsa
CACTTGTGGGAGAGTAGGTCGTCGCCTTTTTTAGAAATCCCGTTCCATATCAATTGGAACGGGATTTTTTTTGCTCTAAAACCTCGGGATATTGGTGGGCGAAGATCACTTTTTGGGGATTCTTGCACCTTTATTGTTTTAATAGATTTAGTTTTTTTATACCTTCGGGGAATTGTTAGATAACTATGGGTATAACGAAAAAGATAAGTGTATTTTACTTGTGTTTGGTTGCATGGGGTTGTTATTCCCAAGAGTCAATAGATTCACTAAAAACCGTACCTGTAGAATTGCTGGATCATTCGTATACCGCCAGCGCAGAAATTAATGGGGAACCCCTAAAAGAAGTTAGCTGGATAGAACTTCCAGGGAAGGTTACAACAGGAGCCTTTTCATCAAATACAAGTAAGTTAACACCTCAAAAGAGAGGGTTCTGGTTCTCTCCGGATATTTTTAACTTCAATAGTTATAAAGAGGATATACCTAAAATCTTTAGAGCATATAAGTACGATTTAAAAGAAAAATTAAAGATTTATATGCCATTGGAAGGGCATATAGACAATTTGGCGACGTCCGATAATTTAGAAGTATCCAATGATATAACTTTTTTTGAAGATCAAGAACACGGCACGGTGGCATATTTTAATGGAGCCTCCAGTTATATCGACCTTAGGGATGAAAGCAACGTAGCGTTTAATGAACTTACTATTTCTGTTTGGCTTAAACCAGACAAAGTAAACGGAATATTTAGTATTATTGGTAAAGGCGAAGTATTTTCGGCCAAAATACATAAAGGCGTCTTGCAATTTACCACACCAGGGATTAAAGACCATTTTGGAAGTAAACGTGTGGTTGAGCCTAATGTATGGACCCATGTTGCCTTTGTTTATTTGCCCAATAAGGAAATGTATTTTTATGTTAACGGGGAATTAGTTTATAAGAGTATAGCATCTAGAATAGAACAAACAAATCATTCCATGCTTGTTGGGACAAATTTGTGGGGTGAGAACTATATTGGTTTTATGAGTAATCTGGCAGTATGGCAGCGTGCTTTAAGTGACGATGAAGTTAAAGAGATTTATGTTAAGGGTATTGAGATTGATGAGGAAAGTTCAAATGTGTTTCTGATAATTGCTTTTGTGGTCGTTTTGATTTTTGTTCTTTTTATGATTTTTATGAGAGCTAAATCGCGAGTTCGCAAGACGGCTAATGCTTCTCAGAAACATTCGGTTATAATTAGTGACTCCATAGGAACAGATTATACTATTCATTGTTTAGGTGGCTTTAAAGTTTATAACTCTAAAAGAGAAGATATTACTCATAAGCTTTCTCCTAAGCGTAGAGAGTTATTATTATGTTTAATACTGTTTACGCTTCGGGAAGGCGGTATAACATCAAAAAAGATGGGGCAAATTCTATGGCCAGGTTTTTCTTCTGCCCGGGTAAAAAATAATAGAAGTACACAGATTAAAGAGATTCGAAGTATTTTTAATGATCAGCCCGATATTGAAATTGTGTATTCAGATAAGAAGTGGAGACTAAAAACTGATAGCAGCAATACCTTAGACCTGTTTGAATTGCAGTATATGGTGCCTAATCTATTCAGATACAACCAGCATGGAGTTAACACAGTAGAGGATGTTAAAAAACTATTGTCTATTGTGAATTTAGGAGTGCTTTTACCAAATTTTGATGCGGATTGGGTTGACCCTTTTAAGGCTAGATATGATAGCTTTATTTTAGAAATACTAACTCCTTATTTGGAAAAAAACAATGTAGAGGATGATTTTTTAATTGAAATAATTGATGCTATTTTGGTTATAGACCCTTTACATGAAGATGCTGTTAAAACTAAAATAGAGGTTTTAATTAGACAAGGAAAACATATGTCGGCTCAAAAAGTAACCGAACAGTTTAAAAAACTGTATGAACAATTCTATAGAGAGCCTTATTTGAAAGAGCTTATTTAGTTTAAATTTACTTATTTTTAGTTAATTACCCTTTTTATTACCCCTATTACTATATCCCGATCTCCTAGATTTACAACGCAAATGAATTTGTGTCATTACATGAATTCAAGAATCTTAATGTTTACCTTATTGTAAAAATAACTATATGAAGAAACAGTTAAATACCAGGAGGGACTTTGTGAAGAAAGCAATAGTCACTACGGCGGGAATCAGTATTATTCCAAGACATGTCATGGGAGGAACTAACTTTTTAGCTCCAAGTGATCAACTAACTAAAGCAGTTATAGGTGTTGGAGGTATGGGACAAGGCCATCTAAACTATGAAGGAACTAAATTACTTGCTATTTGTGATGCAGATGGCAAACATTTAGCCAATACTTTGAAAAAAGTTGGAAATGATGTTAAAGGTTATAGAGACTTTAGAGAAGTCTTACAACGTCCAGATATTGATATTGTGCATATAGCTACGCCCCCGCACTGGCATGGAATTATGTCTGTTATGGCTGCTGAAGCCGGTAAGGATGTTTGGTGCGAAAAACCAATGACCAGAACCATTGGAGAAGGGAAACGCGTTGTTGAGGCTATGAAACAGCATGGAAGAATGTTTCGATTAAACACTTGGTTTCGATTTAAAGATAACTTCTATGGTATGGGTACACCTGTTAAAAAACTAAAAAAGGTTGTTGATAGTGGTGCGTTGGGGTGGCCATTAAAAGTTACCATTAGTGGCGTTACTGGTTTTAACTGGAAGTTCTACTGGGTTGGAAAAGAGAACCTTAAGCCAGAAGCTGTGCCTGCACATTTAGATTACAATATGTGGTTAGGGCCTGCTCCCGAAAAACCATATAATCCTCATAGAGTACATTCAACTTTTAGAGGGTATTGGGACTATGATGGAGGCGGACTCGGGGACATGGGACAACATTATATTGATCCTGTGCAATACTTTTTAGGAAAGGATAATACCAGTCCAGTTAAAGTTGAAGTAGATGCTCCCCAACAGCATTATGATGCAATTGGTACTTGGCGAAAAATAGTTTTTACTTATGCCGATGGCTGTCAGATTATTTTGGATGGTGCCAATGAAGACAAAGGCGCTGCCTATATCGAAGGTCCTAATGGAAAAATATTTAATGGATTTAAATCTACAATCCCTAATATAGAAGGTATTATTAATAGTATTCCAGATCCAGAAGAACAAATAGCAACATTTACCGAATCTGTAAAAACACGTCAGAAGTTTGCCTTAAATGAAGAAAATGGTCATCGATCGGCTACTGTTGTAAATATGGGGGTTATTGCGCTTCGTCTAGGAAGAACATTAGAGTTTGACCCAGTTAAACAAGAGTTTATTAATGATGATGAAGCAAATAGATTAATTAATCAACCAATGCGAAGTTCTTGGGCATATTAAAAAAAGTAAACAGTTGAAACATCCATGGTTGAAAATTTAGATACACAGCGAAATGATAATTTGGATGTTACATGTGCCCTTTAAAAACAATAAATATTAACACATGAAACCTCCATTACAGCACAAAATAATTTTAGAGGAATCTGTCACAAAAGGGGATGAATAAGTA
>NZ_BAABCY010000107.1:0-21394 GCF_039539345.1 Snuella lapsa
ATGTTTCTAAGATATTTGTTTTGTAACAAACAGTCTTAAATTTTATGTCCGAATAAAGGTAACAACTCCAACAGAATCCACTCCCATTTTATGAGACAGTTCACTTGCCTTTTTAGCAAGTGTAATTCTGATATCTATATCTAAATCTTCATTTTTAGATAAAAGCCTAAGTTCTTGTATACTGTCCAGTTGCTGCTTAAACAAAGTGCTTTGTGCGTTTAGTTTGCACAGACTAAAGAAAAAGAATATTAGTAAAGCAATGTTTTTACGCACAGTTGTCTGTAATATTTTTCGCCTAAAATATAAAATATAGTGTTAATGTCTGCAAGAGAAGATTAATATTATTGCTTCCAAATTAAAAATTTAAAAATTATTACCTGTGTTTAGTATGGTTTCCTTACAGATAATTCTGATTAATCAGATATACACAATAATATCTTTAAAAATAAAAGGCATCTAGTAATCTTAACAATTATTTTGTAAGTTTATAACATACGCAAAATTATCTATGAACATTATTCATCTCAGTGCAGAATGCTATCCGGTCGCTAAAGTTGGAGGTCTTGCAGATGTTGTAGGAGCATTGCCAAAATATCAGAGCAGTGCTACAGTCACTTCGCAGGTCATCATGCCTTTTTATAATAATAAATTTACAGAAGCGCATCAGTTTTCTCAAATATATAACGACGTGTTACAGCTTGGAGAAGCTAACTTTGAATTCCGTATTTTAAAACTTGAAAACTCGCCTATAGACTTTGATCTTTTTTTTGTGGATGTTCCTAAGCTCCTCTTTAAAGATTATGTCTATTCCAGTGATGACACCGAACGGTTTTTGGCATTTCAGATTGCAGCTTTAGATTGGTTGCTTACCTGGGATCAATACCCCGATATTATCCATTGTCATGACCATCACACGGGGCTTGTTCCGTTTATGCTACAAGAAAGTTATAAATATGAGTCCTTTAGGAAGATCCCTAATATATTAACCATTCATAATGCGCAGTACCAAGGGTGGTTCTCACATGATAAAGTAAATTTAATACCCCCTTTTAATTTTAGTAACGTTGGCTTACTAGATTGGGGCGGTGTTATAAATCCGTTAGCCGCTGCCATAAAATGTGCTTGGCGTGTTACTACGGTTTCGCCAAGTTATATGGAAGAATTAAAAACCGCTGCCAACGGATTGGAGCATTTGTTAAGTCATGAACACGCTAAATGTGTTGGTATTTTAAACGGTATCGATTGGAAAGTATGGAATCCTGAAACCGATGACTTTATTGTACAAAATTTTACTGCCGATACCCTTGCTGAAGGTAGACAGGCAAACAAATTGCACTTGTGCAATACATTTAAATTAGATCCTAACAAACCCTTATTTGCATTTATTGGGCGACTTGTTGGTGAAAAGGGATCCGATCTGTTTCCAGAGGCCTTTAAAACAGCTCTTAATACAAACAAGGTGTCTATTTTACTTCTAGGATCAGGGAATAAAGATGTTGAAAGTGCCTTAGAAGATTTAAAAGAAGAGACAGAAGGCAACTATAATGCCTTTATAGGCTACGACGAAGCTTTATCTCATATTATTTATGCCGGTGCCGATTTCTTGCTCATGCCGTCCCGTGTGGAGCCCTGCGGCTTAAATCAAATGTACGCTTTACGCTATGGCACCATTCCAATTGTAAGAAGTATTGGTGGCTTAAAAGATACAGTTGTTGATATTGCCGAAGAGAATGGCTTTGGAATTTGCCATGAAGAAGCAACTGCTTTGGCTATTGTAAATGCTATCGAAAGAGCCATAAAACTATATGAAGATCAAGAACGATTCAATACTATAAGAACACATATTATGAGCATAGACCATTCGTGGGATGCTTCTGCAAAACAATATATCGAATTATATAACGCAATAAATTAGAAAGTATGATTAACAATGATGTTTTAGCCATTATTTTAGGAGGAGGACAAGGAACAAGATTACACCCGCTAACAGAATCAAGATCAAAACCAGCAGTACCAATTGCAGGTAAATATAGATTGGTCGATATCCCTATTTCTAACTGTATCAACTCTGATATAAAACGGATGTTTGTATTGACACAATTCAACTCAGCATCCCTTAACCGCCACATAAAGAACACCTACCATTTTAGTTTCTTTAGCAGTGCGTTTGTAGATGTATTGGCCGCCGAGCAAACACCAAGTAATAAAGGTTGGTTTCAGGGAACTGCCGATGCTGTGCGACAAAGTATGCACCATGTTTTAAGGCATGACTTTAAATATGTTTTAATTCTATCTGGTGACCAACTTTACCAAATGGATTATGAATTAATGTTAAAAGAACATATAAAAAATAAAGCGAAGATATCGATAGCCACCATTCCTGTAAATGCAAAAGATGCCACATCCTTTGGTATTCTTAAGGCCGATAAGAAAAATGTTATTACCTCGTTTATTGAGAAACCAGATGCCAGCCTGTTACCTGAATGGGTATCGGAGGTTAGTGACGACATGAAAAATGAAGGTCGTAATTACTTAGCGTCAATGGGTATCTATATATTTAATCGCGATCTTTTAATCGAATTGATGAATAATCCAGATACAATCGATTTTGGAAAAGAGATCATTCCACAAAATATCGAACAGCATAAAACCCTAAGCTATCAATACGAAGGCTATTGGACGGATATTGGGAATATAGACTCTTTCTTTGAAGCTAATATTGGTTTAACAGCAGATATCCCAAAGTTTGATCTGTACGATCGATCCAAGCGTATTTATACCCATGCGCGTATGCTCCCTACAACAAAAGTAAGTGGAACTACACTTAATAAAACGGTAATAGCCGAGGGATGTATTATAAGTGCTGCAAAAATAGAACAATCTGTAATTGGTATTCGATCTCGTATAGGCGACGAGAGCACTGTAATAAACACCTATATGATGGGAAGTGATTCTTATCAAAGTCTGGATGAAGTAAACAACCCTAAAATTAATACTATTGGTATAGGTGCCCGTTGTTTTATTAAAAACGCCATTTTAGACAAAGGCTGTTCTATTGGTGACGATGTAAGGATTAATGGCGGTAAACATCTGGAGGATATGGAAAATGAGAGTTATGCAATTAAAGAAGGCATTGTTGTTGTTAAAAAGAATGCTATAATTCCTAATGGATTTGTAATATAATATATGACCAATGTAATCGCTTATAGTCTTTTTACCGACTTCGACATAAACTTATTTAAGAGTGGGAAACACTACCGCCTCTACGAAAAATTTGGGGCGCACATTACCACGATTAATGGCATAGAGGGCACATATTTTGCCGTATGGGCTCCCAGTGCAAAACAAGTATCCGTAATAGGGGATTTTAATTACTGGAATGGTGACGAACATCCTTTAAATGTACGCTGGGATGCCTCTGGAATATGGGAAGGTTTTATTCCGCATGTTGGAAAAGGTAACCTATATAAATATAAAATACATAGCCACCATAATGGTATTGTAACAGAAAAAGCCGATCCCTACGCAAAACGTTGTGAACACCCACCTAAAACAGCTTCCATTATATGGGATGATACTTATAAGTGGAAAGATACGCAATGGATGAAAAAGCGTAAGAAGCATAACGCTTTGGACGCTCCTTATTCGGTTTACGAAGTCCATTTGGGCTCTTGGAAAAGACAAGTAGAAGAAGACCGTTTTTTATCTTACTATGAACTGGCAGACGATCTGGTAAATTATGTTAAGGACATGAATTTTACACATGTAGAATTAATGCCTGTTATGGAGTATCCTTACGATCCCTCATGGGGATATCAAATTACGGGGTACTTTGCTCCAACATCGCGCTTTGGCTACCCCGAAGAGTTTAAATACCTAATCGATAAATTACACCAAAACGATATTGGTATTATCTTGGACTGGGTGCCATCACACTTTCCAGAAGATGCCCATGGTCTTGGTTTTTTTGATGGTTCGCATTTGTACGAACACCCCGATAAACGTAAAGGTTATCATCAAGATTGGAAAAGCTTGATTTTTAATTATGGAAGGAATGAAGTACGCTCCTTTTTAATAAGCAATGCTATTTTTTGGCTTGACCAATACCATGCCGATGGGTTACGCGTGGATGCTGTAGCGTCTATGCTGTTTTTAGATTATTCAAGGGAAGATGGCCAATGGGAACCAAATATTTATGGTGGTCGGGAAAACCTGGAAGCCATTGCCTTTTTAAAAGAGCTAAACGAAGAAGTTTATAAGTCTTTCCCCGATGTACAGACTATTGCAGAGGAGTCTACAGCTTTTCCAGGTGTTTCTAAACCTGTTTTTCTTGGAGGATTAGGATTTGGAATGAAATGGATGATGGGATGGATGCATGACACCTTGCAGTATTTTTCTAAAGATCCTATTTACCGAAAGTACCATCAAAACGATATTACCTTTAGTTTGGCCTATGCTTTTACCGAAAATTTTATGTTACCGCTTTCACATGATGAGGTGGTATATGGCAAAAATTCGATTTTAGGTAGAATGCCTGGCGACGAATGGCAGCGCTTTGCCAATTTACGTCTTTTATATGGCTACATGTTTACGCACCCAGGAACCAAATTATTATTTATGGGTGGCGAATTTGGACAATATAGCGAATGGAACTTTGAGGGAAGTTTAGATTGGAATTTATTGGATTTTGAACCCCATAAAAAATTTCAAAACTATTATAAGGCATTAAATATGCTATACAAATCGACTCCTGCCTTGTTTGAAAATGCTTTTAATCATGATGGTTTTGAGTGGATTAGTTACGACGATCATGAAAATTGTGTTATGGCTTATATCCGAAAAGGAAAAACTCCCGAGGAGACCGTGGTGGTTACTTGTAACCTAACCCCAACGGTGCGAAAAAAGTATAAAATAGGTCTTCCCCATAAAGGAAAGCTAGACGAAGTATTTAATAGCGATGCAGAAGCCTTTGGAGGTAGTGGTGTGACCAATACCAAGGTAATAGCTACCAAAAGATCGGCATGGCACGGAAAAAAGCATTCGGCAGAAGTTACCTTAGCCCCATTAGCTGTTTCCGTCTTTAAATATGAATCCTGATTTTATGCTATAATCGAGATTTAAATGTTCCGATACCTACCTCAAAATCAAAATGTTTTTTTCAATAAATGCATTATGGGCTTACCCCGAGGTAGCTTACTTAAGAATCATTTAATTATCTGATTGATAATTTGAGTTTTACATAATTTTTACGTGTTTTTTTTCGCAAAAAACAACCCTATTTGCCTTTTAATTTTAGTAATTTCACTGCTTAATTAATATGCTTTATTTATGATATTAAATACTGAATTAGAACACAAAGGGAATTTGTTCCCATCACATATAACCGATTACAAAAAAAATGTAGATGTACTACACTTTACAACAGCAAATAATGTTATTCTTCAATTGACTGTTATAAGGGACAGTGTTTTTCGATTTAGATATACCACTGTTGGAAAATTTACCAGAGATTTCTCTTATGCTATCGATGAAGATGCTAGCAGGGGTTATAACCATTTAGAAATTACAGATGATGAAGAAAAATACATTATAACCACAGCTAAATTGATTTGCTATATCAATAAGCAAGATTTAAGAAAATCTATTTATGATGTAAAAGATGGTAGTATAATATGCGAGGATGAATTAGGCTTTCATTGGGAAGAAAGTTACGAGTTGGGAGGCGACATCGTTAAAATGAGTAAATCGGCTCAAGATGGTGAGAGTTATTATGGGCTGGGTGACAAACCTGAACATATTAACCTGAAAGGACGTCGTTTCGAAAATTGGGCGACCGATTCCTATGCTTTTGGAAAGCATACCGATCCCATATACAAGGCCATTCCATTTTATACCGGGTTACACAAGGGCAAATCTTACGGTATTTTCTTTGATAATACCTTTAGAACCTATTTCGATTTTTGTCATGAACGTCGTAATGTAACTAGCTTTTGGGCTCAAGGAGGGGAAATGAATTATTATTTTTTCTACGGACCCGATATGATGGATGTTGTTAAGAGTTATACCGATCTAACAGGAACACCAGAACTACCGCCCCTATGGGCTTTGGGCTATCACCAATGTAAATGGAGTTACTATCCCGAATCCAAAGTAAAAGAAATTACCAGTAAGTTCCGTAAGCTAAAGATCCCTTGTGATGCCATTTACCTTGATATTGATTATATGGAAGGATTTCGGTGTTTCACTTGGAGCAAAGAATACTTTCCCGAACCAAAAAGAATGGTAAAAGAACTGGCGGAAGATGGGTTTAAAACCGTTGTTATTATCGATCCGGGAATTAAAATAGACCCCGAATACAGTGTTTTTAAAGAAGGGTTAGAGAAAGACTATTTTTGTAAGCGTGCCGATGGACCTTATATGAAAGGAAAAGTATGGCCTGGCGAATGTTATTTCCCAGATTTTACAAAGCCCGAAGTACGTGAGTGGTGGGCCGGATTATTTAAAGAACTTATAGAAGACATAGGTGTAAAGGGTGTTTGGAATGATATGAACGAACCTGCCGTTATGGAGGTTCCGGGAAAAACGTTCCCTATGGATGTACGCCATGATTACGATGGTAACCCCTGTAGCCATCAAAAAGCACATAACATTTATGGAATGCAAATGGCTAGGGCTACCTACCACGGGTTAAAACGTTTTAATTATCCTAAGCGACCATTTGTAATAACACGTTCGGCTTATTCGGGTACACAACGTTATACCTCTACTTGGATGGGCGATAATGTAGCCAGTTGGGAACATCTACAAATAGCCAATATACAGGCACAACGTCTGGCGATGTCAGGCTTCTCGTTTGCTGGATCGGATATAGGTGGGTTTGCAGAACAACCTAATGGCGAATTATATGCCCGTTGGATTCAATTAGGTGTATTCCATCCATTTTGTAGAACACATTCCTCGGGAGATCATGGAGAACAGGAACCTTGGGCTTTCGATGAAGAAATCACAAACATTGTTCGTAAGTTCATCGAAATGAGATATGAGTTACTACCATATTTATACACTGCCTTTTATCATTATTCTCATGAGAATGCACCAATGATAAAGTCGTTAGTGTTATTTGATCAAGAAGACGTTCAAACCCATTATAGAACAGATGAGTTTATTTTCGGTAAACAAATTTTGGTCTGTCCTATAAATGAACCTAATTCCAAAGGCAGAAGAATGTATATTCCACGTGGCGAATGGTATAATATATGGGATAAGACATTGCTTGTAGGAGGAAAAGAAACATGGGTAGATGCCGATTTGGATACGATGCCTATTTTTGTAAAAGCAGGTGCTATTATCCCTAAATACCCAGTACAGCAATATGTAGGTGAGAAAAAGTTAGAGCAAATAGATCTTGACGTTTATTATAAGAACGGAAAAGAAGATTCTGAGTTATACGAAGATTCCAATGACGGATACGATTATACTAAAGGGCGTTATAGCTTGATGAAATTCAATCTGGCCGGTAATGGAAATAAACTAATTATTCGTATCCATAAAAGAGGTCAATATACTACACCGTATAGTACTTTTAAGGTTAATTTATTTGGTTTGCCTTTTGAGGTAAAATCTATTAAAGTTGATAACGAATATATTGATTTTAAAGATGTTCAGTTTGAGAACGACTCACTTGTTGTTACAAAAGAATTTACAAACCTTCAAATTATAGGAGAGGAATAAACCAATTGACATACAGTGTACAAGACCTTACTTAAGGTGTTGTACACTGTTATTTAACTTTTTGTTCTTATCGAAAGGCTTCCCCAAATACACCAATTGATAGCCTTTTTCTATCTTGTCTATAGCTTTATTTTGAGACGATATAATCTCAAAAACACCACGCTTATCCTTAACTAAAAGCGGTATGATATCGGTATCCTTATTAGTAATCTCTATTAATGATTCGTAATGATCCCGACTGTTCAGTTCAATTTCATGGATTTCAGGATGTTTTCTGGCCACTTCGGTAAGTGAGGTGTAATCATCTGTTTGCGAAAACAATCCTTCTTCTGGACCGTCTTCTGATTCGTTTATCTCATCTACCGTAATAAGCCTAAAAGATCCATTCTCGCCAAACTGCTCTTCAAACTTATCAATCGCATATTGATTAATATCTGCGCTACCAGTTAAAGCCATTAAAAAACCAACATCATTTAATTCAATATTATCTTCTAGAGATTCAGAATATATATCGGTATTTATGGCTTCCAACCCTAATTCTTGAGCTAATTGTATATTTGTTTGGTTACTGTCAATTAACACCACATGTCTACCGTTGTCTACCAAATATTTACCTATTAAGCGTGATACCTTAGAGGCTCCTACAATTAAAATACCTTCGGATCGTTTTAAGAATACACCCACTATTTTTGCAAATATTCTAGCTGTTGTTGCATTTAATAATACTGTTCCTAAAACGATCATAAAGACCAATGGTGTAATATATTCGGCACCCTCTACCCCCTGCTTTATTAGCTTACTGCCAAAAAGCGAAGCAATACCAGCTGCCACAATACCCCTAGGCCCAACCCAGCTTATAAACACCCTTTCTTTTATAGACAGATGAGACCCCATAGTACTCATAAAAACGGCCATTGGTCGGATAACAAACACTACTATGGCAAACAGGATCACGGTTTTCCAATTATATAGGAGTAATAATTCTTCAAAATGAATATTCGCAGCCAATAGAATAAAAAGTATGGAAATTAGCAGAACACTCAGCGATTCTTTAAAATAAAGCAGTTCCTTAATATTTTCTAACTTACTATTACCTAAAACCATTCCCATAACAACCACCGCGAGTAAACCCGATTCGTGCGCAAATATTTCAGATTCTACAAAAACCAATAAAACCGTAGATAGCGATACAACATTTAGTAAGTAACGTGGTATTAACTTTTTATTTATGGCAAAGGCCAGGGCATGTGCAAAGGTAAATCCAAAGGTTGTCCCGAAAAGAATGATTTTACCAAACTCTATTAAAGCTGTTTTTGTAAAACCACTATCACCTTCAACACTTATAAATTCAAATACCAATACAGCCACCAAAGCTCCAATGGGGTCTATTAGTATACCTTCCCATTTTAAGACTGCTGAAACATCTTTTTTTAAAGGGATATTTCGTAGTATGGGTGTTATAACTGTTGGTCCTGTAACGATAATCAAACCTGAAAATAAAAAAGACAATTCCCAACTAAGGTCAAAAATAATACGAGCTAAAATACCTCCACCAAAGAAAGTAATAGCAGATCCCAATGTAATGAGCTTTGTAATAACAGGTCCAACATGCTCTATTTCGGAACGCTTTAAGGTTAACCCACCCTCAAAAAGAATTATACTAATAGCCAGGGAAACAAAATAAAATAAGCCTTCTCCTGGGAATAAGCCCTGTTTTCCGTTCCAGATGGGCTCTATCCATTTGGTGCCATCTTCCGATAAGAATTCAGCAGCGATTGGCCCAACGATTAGTCCAATTAATATAAGTGGTAAAATAGCGGGGATTTTAAATTTCCACGCAAACCACTGTGCCAGTATCCCTAAAATAATTATGCCTGCTAATTCTAACATGTATGTTGTTTTTAAAAACACTAATTTAAACAAATCGGTTAATTTAATGTTTTCAAAAAATATTATCTTACAACTTTTAAGAATAAAACGATACCATAGTGGCTTTAAAACCTTTTAAGAGCATTGGAATAGGCGTGGCTTTTTCGCCCACTTTAAAAGCAAACTTATACGAAGCAGCGAGACTCTCTATTTTTTTTAAGTCGAAATTGTTCTTGATCCATGTTGGAGGGGCTTCCAATGACAAAATCAAAGCCTTAAAAGTCATTCTCAATACCTTTAAAACAGGAGGTTTGGACTATGAGGTGGTTTTTAAATCTGGCGATCCCGTTGAGGTAATTTTATCGACTTCAGAAGAAAAAAATATAGATCTCCTTATTCTTGGTGCTGTACAACGCGAACAGTTCCTAAAATATTATGTAGGATCCATAGCTAGAAAAATTACGCGTCGAGCGAAATGTTCTATTCTTTTACTTATAAAACCTTCGGTAGAAAGAATTCCCTGCAAGCATATTGTAGTTAACGGTTTAAAAGATCCGAAAACAAAAAATACCATTACCTATGCATTTTATGTCGCAAAAATGCTCCGCGGCGAAAAAGTTACCATTGTTGAAGAGATTAAGCAGGATGCCATACACGTAAAGGTAGATGACGATAAGTCCTTAAGGAAAGCCAATATTATGAAGGAGCGGATTAAGCTAAGGGAAAATACAAGGGTTAAGGAGATCGTTCAGGATATCCCGAAAACATATACCAACAATATAATTATAAAATCACAGCCTATTTTTGGGAAACAAGGCTATTCCATTGGGCATTATGCCCAAATTACCCGTGCCGACCTGTTAGTGATGAACGCGCCATCAAAAATGACCTTTTGGGATCGTTTGTTCCCTCATGACATCGAACACATATTAACCGAACTACCAACCGACGTACTAATTCTTCAATGAGTCCCAAAAAGAACAACATAAAAACCTTTATAAAAGCCTTACCAAAAAATATGTTTTCTGGTTTTGTAGTAAGCCTGATAGCTCTTCCTTTGGGGTTAGGGCTGGCTATGGCCAGTGAAGCACCGCCTATTGCCGGTATTATATCCGCTGTTGTAGGCGGCATTATTGTAGCCCTTCTGGGAGGCAGTCATGTAACCATAGCAGGACCTGGTAATGGTTTGGTTGGTGTGCTGCTCATCGCCATTACTTCTTTGGGGATAGAAAATGCGTATGTGGCTGTTGTGTTTTCAGGGGGTTTTCTTTTACTCCTTGGTTTCTTTAGAATGGGAACGCTGGCCGATTTTTTTCCTTCATCGGCCATTCAAGGTATGTTGGCTGCTATTGGGTTGATTATTTTAGGTAAACAATTCCATATCATGTTTGCCCACAAAATTACGCGCGAAGATACTATCGATTATCTTATTGAAATTCCTTTTACTATTAACGATGCCATTCACTATAAAAAGGAAGGGTTGATCTTTGCTGCGCTGGCCGGTATTATGAGTTTGGCAACTATGTTGTTCTATTCAAAGATAAGGAACAAATACTTGCAACTCATTCCAGCGCCAATGTGGATCGTTATTTTGTCTATTGCCTTTAGTTATTATTTCGAATTGGTTGTACACGAACCCAATCCTATTGCCAAGGAATATATGATTTCGGGAATACCCAGTATTCAAGAAATTATATCCGATATCCCCACCCTTAAACTAAACAAGATAGGAAGCCTTTCGTTTTGGGCCAGTGTACTGGCATTAACATTAATTGCCAGTATAGAATCCCTTTTAAGTATTAAGGCGGTTGACAAACTTGACCCCGAAAAAAGACGTTCAAATGTAAATAGGGACCTCAAGGCTTTAGGTTTAGCTACAGTAGGAAGTGGTTTTCTGGGAGGTCTTAATGTCGTTACGGTTATTGCCAGAAGTTCTGTTAATGTTAACAATGGAGCAACAAATAGATCTTCTAATTTCTTTCATGCAGTTTTTCTGATCCTCTTTATTGTTTTGTTCAGCACCCAGTTAACTCGTATTCCGCTACCGGCCCTTATGGCTATTTTAGTATACACAGGATATAAATTGGCTTCTCCAAAAGTAATTACAAAGATATTTTCGATTGGTAAGGAACAGCTCATTATTTTCTTTGTAACCCTGGTCGTAACATTAAAAATAGGGCTGATAACAGGCATCTTGGCAGGCGTTATCACCACCTTGATCATTCATATTATTATAAGCAAGAGTATTGGTCTATTTCTTCGAAACGTATTAAAACCAAATGTTTTAATGTTTAAGGAGGATGATTCGGCGACAAGTTACTATGTGAGCGTTAAGCACTTTTGTAGTTTTTTAAATTATTTCAGGTTAAAAAAACACCTCGAAGCTGTTCCAGAAGATCAGGATGTTATTGTCGATTTTTCGTTGTGTGAGTTTGTGGACCATACCGTAATGGAAAACATGGCGAGTTATCAGGAATTGTTTAATAAACGCGGAGGTCATTTTGATGTGACAGGTTTGGATATGCATGATACCGACTCAAAACATCCATTTGCTTTACGAAGGTTACTGCCAGTGCCAAACCTTATAAAAAACAGCCTTACCAAAAGACAAACCAACATCAGTTCATTGGCAAAAGATTACGGATTGAATTGCAGTTTCAAAAAACAAAGAGAGTCTCTATTCTTAAATGATTTTCTGTTCTTCAATACCAAAAATATCAATCACATATACAACGAACTGTCCTATAAAGACAAAACCATTCGTTTGTTCGATATTGAGTTTTCCGAAGGGGAATTTATAGCAAAAGAAGTTGTTCGATCTACGATGCTTCATATCAATTTGGTTCATCAGATTCCTGAGTTTACGCTCGACCGCGAAGGGTTTCTGGAAAGGGTTTATGCCTTTGCGGGTTTTAAAGATATTCCATTCGAAGACCATTCCGACTTTTCCAAACGGTTCTATTTATTAGGAGATAATGAGGAGGCTATACGCAAATTCTTTACAAATGATCTTATTCATTTTTTTGAAAGCAACCCTTATTATCATGTCGAATCCAATGGATCCTCTTTGTTGGTTTTTGGAAAAGAACGACTGGCCAGTGTTAAAGAAATAAAAGCATTGCTCGACTTTGGTAAACGTTTGGAAGCTGTGGTAACAGCATCAACATCACATTTTAAAGATAATTTCTCATAAAATACTAACGTTTTCTTAATTTACATGCCTATTTCATAAGATTAAAATACTTTTGTAAACACAAAAGTATGTTTAATGCGTATCGGCTATTAAAGTAATGAACTTATACCCAATAAATTCCGGGAACTTTAAACTAGATGGTGGAGCCATGTTTGGTGTCGTACCTAAAAGCCTGTGGCAAAGAACCAATCCGGCCGATGCCAATAATATGATCGATATCGCAGCACGTTGTTTGCTTATTGAAGATGGTAACCGCTTAATTTTGATTGATACCGGAATGGGTAACAAGCAATCGGATAAATTCTTTGGGTATTACCATTTATGGGGAAACGATACGATAGATACTTCGTTAAAGCAATATGGCTTTAATCGCGATGATATTACCGATGTGTTTATGACACATTTACATTTTGACCATTGTGGTGGGAGTATACAGTGGAATAAAGACCGAACAGGTTATGAGCCAGCATTTAAAAACGCCTATTTTTGGAGTAATAAAGCCCATTGGCAATGGGCCACAAAACCCAATAGAAGGGAAAAAGCATCTTTTTTAGAAGAAAACATCCTTCCCATGGAAGCTAGTAATCAACTTAAGTTTTTAGGACTTCCAAATGAGGATATCCTTGAAAACTCTGAACTTGGCTTTGATATTTTCTTTGCCGATGGACATACCGAAAAGCAAATGATTCCACTAATACATTACAAAGGTAAAGTTATTGCTTTTATGGCCGACCTATTACCTACTGTAGGGCACTTGCCATTGCCTTATATTATGGGCTATGATACAAGGCCTCTTTTAACATTAGATGAAAAAGAGCGGTTTCTTAACACTGCAGCAGATAAAAATTACTATTTGTTTTTAGAACACGATGCGCACAACGAAATCATTACGGTGCAACACACCGAAAAGGGAGTACGTCTAAAAGACACCTATACAACGAACGATATTTTTAACTAAAATTCATATTAATAAAGAATAATGAGAACATTTAAAATACTAACTGCGGCTACAGTTGCTGCTACTATAATTACTGGTTGTGGAAGTACCGCCAATATTATATCAACACCCATTGAGAATATCGATACCATTCCATTAAAGGTGTCGGAATTAACAGAAGCTGAAAAGCACAATTGGGGGCATTTGGATTTAATAAAAGATACCATTCCCGGTATGAGTGTAGACAAGGCTTATGCCGAAATCATTAAGGATCAAAAGGGGAAATCTGTTATTGTAGCCGTAATCGATTCTGGAATTGATATAGATCATGAAGACCTTAACGATGTGATTTGGACCAATACGGGTGAAATACCGAATAATGGTAAAGATGATGATAAAAACGGATATGTTGATGACGTACACGGTTGGAACTTTTTGGGAGATGGTTATGATGAGCAATTAGAGTTTGTTCGTATTCTAGCTAACAACATGACGAGTCACCCCGATTATGAGCGTGCCAAAGCCGAATACGAAAAAGATTATCAAAAATACACAGGACTTAAAACCAATTACGAGCAGTTTCTCCAACAATTATCTATTGCCGATGAAGCTGTTTCTAAGCATTTAAACAAATCGGAATATACTAAAGCCGATGTTGAAGGCATTAAAACAGAAGATGAGTCCTTAGAAAAATCGGCCTCCATGATAAAGTATGTTTACAGTTTAGGTATGGATTCTGTTTCCGATTTTAAGAAAGAGTTAAAAAATGGCATAGAACACTTTACCGATCGTTTGAATGCCAACCTTAATAAAGACCTTAAAGGACGTGTTACTGGTGATAACCCTGATGATATGTCGACCAAATATTATGGAAACGGTAATGTAAAGCCTGTTAAAAAGAGTGAAAGCCACGGAACGCACGTTGCTGGTATTATTGCTGCCGAACGCAATAACGGTAAAGGAGCCAATGGCGTTGCAAACAATGTACAAATTATGGGCATTCGGGCAGTACCTAATGGAGATGAGTACGATAAAGATATTGCATTGGCTATTCGTTATGCCGTTGATAACGGAGCAAAAATCATTAACGGAAGCTTTGGTAAATACTATTCAACACACAGCGATTGGGTTCGTGAAGCCATTGCCTATGCTGGAAAGAAAGATGTATTATTTGTGAACGCTGCTGGAAATGAAAGCGAGGATCTCGACAAGAAAGCTTGTTATCCTAACGATCAGGTAAATAACGGTCCAGAAGTATCCGATACCTTTATAACTGTTGGTGCTTTAGAACCTAAATATGGGACAGAAATGATTGCAGGTTTTTCTAATTACGGAAAAATAAATGTTGATGTGTTTGCTCCTGGAGCCAAAGTGTATTCTACAACTCCCGAAAATGAGTACGATACCAAAGGCGGTACCTCTATGGCTGCTCCAGCCGTTGCAGGTGTTGCAGCTTTAATAAGATCGTATTTCCCTAAGCTAAAAGCTTCAGAGGTGAAACAAATACTTATGGATTCTGGACTTGCCGTAAAAACTAAAGTTATAGTAGGTGGTGATGCCGAAAACATACAGCCATTTGTTAATTTAACAAAATCAGGAAAAATGGTTAATGCTTATAATGCTTTAATTATGGCATCTAAACTTTAATTGAAAAAACGTTTATAAAGAGAGGCTTTTATAGCCTCTTTTTTTTAAACTTTAATGCCCTATTCTGCCTACGGGCAGCGTTACAGAATAAAATAATAAACTCTAACAGATGAAACGATTTTTAGCTTTTTTCTTCATTAGTGTCCTTTTTGCTTGTACAAGTACTAAAACAGTTCCTGTACCTTCTGCTGCAATACCTAATACCCCCAATACCAGTACTCAAAAGCCTGGATATTGGCAGCAACATGTAGACTATACAATGGATATTGATATGGATGTAAACACGTATCGATACGACGGGAAACAAACCTTAGTTTATACAAACAATTCTCCCGATGTACTAAATCGAATCTATTATCACCTGTATTTCAATGCTTTTCAACCAGAAAGCGAAATGGACGTGCGTTCTCGAACCATAGCAGATCCAGATGGTAGGGTAAAGGATAGGATTAGTAAGTTAAGCCCTGATGAAATAGGGTATATAAAAGTAAGCTCCTTAAAACAAAATGGGACAGCTTTAAACTACGAAACTGTTGGTACTGTGTTGGAAGTTGATTTAGCCAAACCCATTCAACCAGGAGAACAGGTAACTTTCGATATGATTTTTAACGCACAGGTACCTGTTCAAATTCGTCGTTCCGGGAGGAACAACAAAGAAGGTGTGGCCTTATCTATGGCGCAGTGGTACCCTAAATTGGCAGAATACGATTTTGAAGGTTGGCATGCCGATCCCTATATTGGAAGAGAATTTCATGGCGTTTGGGGTAATTTTGATGTGACTTTACATATAGACAAAAACTATGTTGTAGGCGGTACAGGATATTTACAAAACCCTAATGCAATTGGACATGGCTATGAAACGGGAACTGTTGCTCCTGCCCAGAGCAATAAACTTACCTGGCACTTTAAAGCACCCAATGTACATGATTTTACTTGGGCAGCCGACCCCGATTTTAATCATGATACTAAGCAGGTGCCAAATGGACCAGTGCTTCACTTCTTGTATAAAAAAACCATGCCTTCGGATAAACTAAAAAACTGGAAACGCTTGCAGTCTAAAGCGGTTGAATTAATGCAGTTCTACAGTGATAACATAGGTTCGTACCCATACAAACAGTATTCTATCATTCAGGGTGGTGATGGCGGCATGGAGTATGCCATGTGTACGCTCATACTTGGAGAAGGTAGTTTTGATGGCTTATTTGGAGTAACCGCCCATGAAATGGCCCATACTTGGTTTCAGTTTTTACTGGCTACCAATGAGGCGCGTCATTACTGGATGGATGAAGGTTTTACCGAATATTTCGGTGAACTTGCAGGTAGCCATATATTAAAGACCGACTTTGAAAAGTCGCGAACCAAAGTATTCGACACCTATGCCTATTTGGCAAAGTCGGGTCATGAAGAACCCCTAACGGCTCATGCCGATAGGCATAACCTGAATAAGTCTTACAGCATTTCGGCTTATTACAAAGGTTTTGTGTTTTTGTCGCAATTAGGTTATGTTATTGGTGAAGACAACCTAAAGCAAACGATCAAAAAGTACTTTAACGATTTTAAGTTTAAACATCCGGTTCCTATTGATATTATCCGTAGTGCAGAAAAAGTATCGGGATTGGAACTGGACTGGTACCTTGTTGATTTTGCCCAAACCACCAATACCATTGATTATGGCGTTAAATCTGTTGATGGTAATACCGTTACGTTGGAACGTATAGGTTTAATGCCTATGCCTATAGACCTAACAGTTACCTATACCGACGGTTCTACACAAGATTATTACATCCCCCTACAAATGATGCGTGGTGAAAAGCCAACAAAAGCAACTATTATTAAAGATTGGGCTTGGGCCTACCCAACTTATAGCTTCACCGCTGCAAAGGCCGTAAAAAGTGTTGAAATAGACCCAGATTATAAGATGGCAGATATTAATAAGCTAAACAACAAGATGTAATAAATGAAATACGCCTTAGTTGCTTACTTTTTTGTTAGCATGGCATTATCAGCATTTTCACAAGTTAATAAGGAATCAAAAAATGATACCATTATTGCCTGGAGTGCTTCTAAAGCAATTGAATGGGGTGATTTTCAAGGAAAGCTCAACCCCGATATTTTTGCTTATGCACTTACGAGCTATAAAATTGATATTATCCCTGATAACGTAATGGTTGATTCCAATGATAATATTCGTAATTATCAGGATTTAACGGTTATTGCTAATTTCTATAAAAAACAATCCTGGAGTATTTCAGACGATCAGGGCTTATTGGATCATGAACGTCTTCATTTTGATATTGCTGAACTATTTGCAAGAAAAATAAGAAAGCGTTTTTCAGAATTAAAAGCAGTTGAAGAAAAGCGCTTTACAGTTTATTGGAACGAATATAGTACCTTATGGAAAGCCTGCAGGGCTTTTCAAAAGCAATATGATTTAGAAACCAATCATGGAGCCAAGAAAAACGAAAATGACCAATGGATTCTAAAAGTTAAAGCCCTTTTAGAATCCATTGATGCTTTTACATACAAAGGTTAAATTCAATTAGGCATAAAAAGCATATTTAGTTGTGTTGTTGAGCGTAAGCAAAATATCTTATCCTAAAATTTCAGAAAGCAAAACAAGAAACGCTATCTAGAAGCATTATTCCGTTTCAGTTAACTAATCCCATTACTGGAGATAATTTTCACCGTCGGACTTCCGATAAGTTTGCATTAATAAAGAATACCCCCTTTGTCATACCTGCGCAGGCAGGTATCCACTTAAAACCCCAAGGTTTCAACCAGATCAACAATCAAACACAACAATCAATCATTTACATTAATAAAGAACACCCCGGCCTATCGATAAAACCCTTAAAAATCAAGGTAGCAGGGAAGGCCTAAGGATGAAAATCTTGTTTGACCCCGAAGTAATGAGGGGCAGGTATTTTCATCCGTGGATGGTGATACCGTAGTATTTTATCAGGGTTTTATCGTAAGCCTAGACTTTTTTGCTTACTTTTTTGGGCGATGCAAAAAAGTAAGAGGGTAAACCCTTTTGCCTGTCATCATCATTACCCAAATTTCATTAACTTCGTTAGCTGAATTTTCTAAAAACCAATCAAACTATAACGCATATGCACCGATCCCTCGCCCTTTTATGTATCTTACTCGTTATTTCCTGTAAGAATAAAACAATTACAGAACCCCTTGCTCATAATACTGCTTCTGATAATATTATTGAGGAAGCATCCTCTCAAAAACCTATTATGGGTTGGGCCAGTTGGAACGAGTACCGTGTTCACATTAGCGAGGACATTATCAAATCGCAGGCAGATGCTATGGTAAGTTCGGGAATTAATGCCTTTGGCTACTCCTATATTAACATAGACGATGGCTTTTTTGGTGGTAGGGATGAAAACGGAAATCTATTAGCTCATAAAGACCGCTTTCCTAATGGTATGAAAGCATTGGCTGATTATATCCATTCCAAAGGCCTTAAAGCTGGCATATATTCTGATGCAGGTATTAACACCTGTGCTTCTTATTGGGATAAGGATACTATTGGCGTGGGAATGGGCTTGTATGGCCATGAAAAAGCCGATCTGAACTTGTTCCTAAAAGAATGGGATTACGATTTCTTAAAAGTTGATTGGTGTGGCGGTGAATGGTTAGGTTTAGACGAGCAAACCCGCTATACCGAAATAGCTAATATGGCAAAATCAATAAAACCAGGTGTTAACTTTAATGTATGTCGTTGGAAATTCCCGGGGAAATGGGTTACGCAAATCGCTGACTCCTGGCGTGTAGCAGGAGACATTCGAAATAATTTTGCTTCCCTAATGCATATTATTGATGCCAATGCCAATTTATGGAAGTATCCTTCCAAAGGGCATTATAACGATATGGACATCCTTCATGTGGGCAGGGGGATGACCTACGAAGAAGATAAAACCCATTTTAGCATGTGGTGTATGATGCACTCGCCTTTGTTGCTGGGGAACGACCTGACGAAACTATCTAAAGAAACCATAGGCATTATTACAAACAAAGAAGTAATAGCCCTTAACCAGAGCGATTTTGTGTACCAGGCCAGACGTATTGTTGATTATGGTGAGCTGGAAGTATGGGCCAAGCCATTAGTGTCGACCATGAGTGGTCAATTAGCTGTTGGTTTGCTTAACCGTACCAATGAGACAAACACTATTGGTTTTAAACTGGAAGACTTGGGTATTGAGGCTTCGAAAGGTTATACCGCTAAGGATTTGTGGTCTAAAAAGGAATATCCTAAGAGTACTATAGATACCATTACTTTCGAGGTTCCGGCACATGGTATTGTGTTATTACAACTAAAAGGAACCGCAAAACCTTTTAATGTATTTCAGTATAAGGACAAGGAAGATAAATAAACGGATACATTAGATGCATTTATACTGATAGATGCACGGAATGGTTGTTTAAGGCAATCAACGAAATTGAGAGTTATGGAAAAGAAAAACAGTGTTTACATCGGTACAAGTTTGGATGGCTATATAGCCGACAAGCAGGGCGGTTTGGCATGGTTGGACAGTATTCCCAACCCCGAGGGTGTTGATATGGGCTACAATGCTTTTATGTCGCAGATTGATGCATTGGTTATGGGACGAAACACTTTCGAGACCGTTTGTGGGTTTGATATCCCCTGGCCTTACCAAAAGCCTGTTTTTGTATTAAGTAAATCATTGACCGATCTTCCTAATAAATTTAAAGATAAAGCCCAATTGGTAAAAGGGAGCATCTCCGAAGTCTTGGAACAGATTCACCAAAAGGGTTATTATCGTTTGTATATTGATGGAGGTACTACCATACAAAGTTTTTTAGAGGAAGACCGTATCGACGATATGATCATTACCATTATCCCTGTACTCTTGGGAGGGGGTACGCCTCTGTTCTCCGAATTGTCTAAGCCTTTGGATTTTGAATGTACCGCTACCGAACGTTTTTTAAACAGCATTGTACAAAATCATTTTAAAAGGCGTAAACCGCATTGATTTAGAAGAAAAACATGTTTTAATGTAGGGTATTATTTATATATTTATAATTAAGGAACAAAAGTTCCGCTTATCCGGAGGATAAAAGGGATAAGTAGGATAATAATTCCACATATAACTAGTTACCACCAATTTGAAAAAATGAACAACCTGACCAAAACTTTACTTCTAGCACTAATTGTGTCACTTTTTACTAACTGTGATTTTATTAATAATGCTTTCACCTACAAAGACACAACTGAAGGATTTATAGAAGCCCTAATAGAAGAAGATTTCGAAAAAAGTCTGACCTTTATGGCTATTGAAAACGAAGCTTTCAAAAACACGAATATAGATACTCTTAAAATAGGTTTAGGAAATTTTCGAAATGTAATAGTAACGAATTTCGGAAAAGAGTTAAACTACAAGTTTGTGACGGCTGAAAAAACTTTTTCGACAGTAGAAGGAGAAAGTACTGCGCCAAATACGACTTTCGCACAAATTGAATTTTCAAACGACACCGAGTTTGGAGTCTTTGAAATTACTTTTGATGATAATTCAAATAAAATATTACACATAAAAACACTTGACTTAAAGGAAAAAATTCCGAATATGATTTGGTTTTGGCTATTTGGTATTTTAGCAATATGCGTTCCTATTTTTAATATTTGGATAATTAGAAAAATTAAGAAAAGCAATCTAAAGAAAAAATGGCTGAAATATATAGCAGTAATATTTCTGAATGTTCCAGCTATAACTTACAGTGCTATTTATGGACTTTCGTTTAACTTATTAAGTTTTCAAATACTGTTCGGAATTAGCTTTTCATATATGGGTTATTTAAGTTCGGCTTGGACTTTTGGAATACCACTTGGCGGACTATATTGGCTATGGAAATTGAATAAAAAAGCGGAGACCAAAACAACCGAGAATGAAATAATAACGGAATAAAAACTGGTGGTAATAACTAAGTGTTCGTGTGGTCGGTACGGCCAAACATGAACACCGTGTTGACTGAACCGGTTTTGGTCG
>NZ_BAABCY010000108.1:0-2548 GCF_039539345.1 Snuella lapsa
TAACTCCATAACCTTAAAACTTTACAACTTTTAACTTGAAACCCCAAACTTCCAACTACCACAGCCCATTCTGAGCGAAGCGAGCCTGTCTGCCAGCAGGTAGGGAACTTCACTTTCAAAATAACAGTGGATTCCTGCCGTAGTTTATCTTGAGTAAAATCGAAAGGCAGGAACGACAACTGCTAATTTACAATTGACTATTGATTATTGACTATTATTAATCCCCAAGACACTAGATAAAAGACGCAAAAACCTTATAACTTTTCACTTTTCACTTTTAACTGTTCACTTTTAACTTTTAACTTTCACTTCTAACTTCCGCCTTCAGACTTCCTGCTCCAAACTTTTAGCTTTTCACTTTTAACTTCTAACTCCTCTGGCATGTTTTACGAATTTGTACGTTCTTTGCAAAAAAGACATTGTGAATTACTTAACGGTTGAGAACATAACTAAATCTTATGGAGAGCTAACACTCTTTCAGGATATTTCCTTTAGCGTTCATAAAGATCAAAAAATAGCCTTTGTCGCGAAAAACGGCTCTGGCAAAACCTCTATATTAAATATCATTTCGGGAGAAGACGAACCCGACTCTGGAACGGTGACCTACAGAAAAGGCATTGCCGTATCCTTCTTGTCGCAAGACCCTAAATTTGATCCCAACCTTAGCGTTGAAGAAACTATTTTCACAAGTGACAACCCTATTTTAAAAGTCATTGCCAATTACGAAAAGGCTCTCTTAAATCCAGAAGACACTGAAGCTTACCAACACGCTTTCGACCAAATAGAACAGCATCAGGCCTGGGACTTCGAAACGCTATACAAACAGATACTCTTTAAACTAAAACTTGAGCAACTAGACCAAAAGATAAGCACGCTTTCGGGGGGACAAAAAAAGCGATTGGCACTGGCCAATGCCCTTATTAACAAACCCGACCTATTAATCCTAGACGAACCGACCAACCATCTGGATCTGGAAATGATCGAATGGCTGGAAGCTTTCTTCGCCAAAGAAAACATTACCCTGTTTATGGTAACGCACGACCGTTATTTTTTAGAGCGTGTTTGCAATGAAATTATCGAACTTGACGAAGGCAAGCTTTATAGCTATAAAGGCAACTACTCCTACTATCTGGAAAAACGCGAAGCCCGTATTGAAAGGGAAGCTATCGAAACAGGCAAAGCCAAACAGCTGTTTAAAAAGGAACTGGAATGGATGCGCCGACAACCCAAGGCCAGAACTACCAAATCCAAGTCCAGAATAGACGACTTTAAGGATATTAAACATAGGGCTCACCAACGCAGAAACGACCATGAAGTCCAATTAGAACTAAACATGGAACGCCTTGGAAGTAAAATACTGGAGTTCCATAAAGTATCGAAAGCCTTTAAAGAAAAGGTTATCCTAAACGGCTTCGACTACACCTTTAAAAAAGGAGAACGCGTAGGTATTATTGGAAAAAACGGTACTGGAAAAACATCCTTTTTAAATATTCTTACCCAGACTGCTAAACCCGATTCCGGAAAGGTTATTAAAGGAGATACCGTTAAATTTGGTTACTATACCCAAAATGGCATTGGCATAAAACCCGAACAAAAAGTCATTGATGTCATAAGGGAGTTTGGTGACTACATTCCGCTAAAAAAGGGACGTCAAATTAGTGCACAACAACTTTTGGAACGCTTCCTATTTAGTAGAAAAAAGCAATACGACTTTGTAGAAAAACTAAGTGGCGGTGAGCGCAAACGCCTGTACTTATGTACCGTGCTCATACAAAACCCTAACTTTTTGATCCTTGATGAGCCTACAAACGATCTAGACATTGTTACCCTTAACGTTCTCGAAAGCTTCTTACTGGATTTTCCAGGTTGCATTATTGTTGTGTCGCACGACAGGTACTTTATGGATAAAGTAGTAGACCACCTCTTTGTATTTAAAGGTGAAGGCGTTATTGAGGATTTTCCCGGGAATTATAGCGACTACAGAGTTTACGAGG
Organism: Snuella lapsa; assembly: GCF_039539345.1. Classification (NCBI taxonomy): domain Bacteria; kingdom Pseudomonadati; phylum Bacteroidota; class Flavobacteriia; order Flavobacteriales; family Flavobacteriaceae; genus Snuella; species Snuella lapsa. The sequence goes on from NZ_BAABCY010000108.1 coordinate 1,995, forward strand.
ACAGTCAACCTGTCGTTTCAACAGCTTCCGAAACCAAAAAAGACAACAAAGCCTTGAAACAAAATGAAGCTAGCAAACTATCGTACAACGAAGAAAAAGAACTAAAAAACATCGAAAGTAAACTAAACGCGCTGGCCTACGACAAAAAAGAACTAGAAGCCAAGTTCAATAACCCCGACCTAAGCCAAGAAGAAATCAACACCCTCTCTATAGAACTTCAAAACCTCATTGAAACCATTGAAGCCAAAGAAGAGCGTTGGTTTGAACTGTCGGCTAAACTGGAAGGGTAGTACTTATTGGCTGTTGGTTATTGGCTGTTGGTTGTTTAACACCCAATAATTTACAAGAATGCAAACAATTGTTTTAATTATATTTATCTTCATAAACTCCGTACCAATATTGTCATTCCTGCGCAGGCAGGAATCCACTTATTTAACGCATGCACAAAACAATGCACCAATACTACCTTTACATCCTAACTAACAAAACGAACGGTACGCTTTACATTGGTATTACCAACAATCTGGAACGAAGAATGTTTGAACACAAGAACA
>NZ_BAABCY010000108.1:2646-34329 GCF_039539345.1 Snuella lapsa
TGCTTCTGACTCCTAGCGTCTAACTCCATAACCTTAAAACTTTACAACTTTTAACTTGAAACCCCAAACTTCCAACTACCACAGCCCATTCAGAGCGAAGCGAACCTGTCTGCCAGCAAGTAGGGAACTTCACTTTCAAAACAACAGTGGATTCCTGCCGCAGTTTATCTTGAGTAAAATCGAAAGGCAGGAATGACAACTGCTAATTTACAATTGACTATTGATTATTGACTATTGACTATTGACTATCGACCATTATTAATCCCCAAGACACTAGATAAAAGACGCAAAAACCTCATAACTTTTCACTTTTAGCTTTTAACCTTTAACTTTACACCTTTTTAACTTTAAACTTAAGTGCTCTACCAAATACAACAATACCTAAAATTCCTATTACGATCCACCAACCAACACGGGGTGCACTCCCCTTTTGTATACCAATTGGTAACCCAATGCTTTTACGACAAAACAAGATACGATGCCTATAAAAGTATTAAAAACTACAAAGCAGCACTTTTAAGAAATAAAGAACGTATTTCGGTAACCGATCTGGGCGCAGGATCCCGGGTTCATAAACACCCCGAACGCACTATTGCCTCCATAGCCAAGTATGCAGGCACGAGTACAAAACGCAGCAAATTGCTTTATCGCCTGGTAACCTACCTTAACTGTTCCAGCATTTTAGAATTGGGCACATCGTTAGGTATTGCTACCCGAGCTTTAAGCCTAGCAAATCCCAAAGCCAGTATAACTAGCATTGAAGGATGCCAAAATATTGCCACTTTTACAAAAAGACAATTACAGAACGACAATATTGAAATCATTGGGAGTGATTTTGGCGAATACCTCCAAACCATAAAAAAGGAATCTTTCGACCTCATTTTCTTTGATGGCAACCATCAAAAGGAGGCTACCTTAAATTATTTCGAAAGCTTGCTACCTACAGCCCATAACGACAGTGTCTTTATTTTCGATGACATTCATTGGTCTAAGGGCATGACCGAAGCATGGGATCTTATCAAACAACACCCACGTGTCGCAGTAACCATCGATACGTTTAAATGGGGCTTTGTCTTTTTTAGAAAGGAACAAGCCAAAGAGCATTTTAGCATCAGGGTTTGACAGATTGTGATTAGTTGTTGGTTGTTGGCTAGGAAAAATACACTTATACGCAACCCACTAATTACTGAGTTGCAAACACTACCAACTATTAACGACTTCCATTGCAAAAACACGAAAACCTAGCATTGACTTCCAACTTCCGCCTCCCGTCTTCAGGCTTCCCACTTCTCAACTTTTAACTTTTAACTTTTCATTTTTAACTTTTAACATTTAACTTGCGTAACCTATGAAGATTTATACAAAAACAGGTGACAAAGGCACCACTGCTTTATTTGGAGGTACGCGCGTGCCCAAACACCATATTCGCATTGAAAGCTATGGTACCATAGACGAACTGAACTCACATATTGGATTGATTCGCGATCAAGATATTAATGCTCACTATAAAGAAGTCTTGATTCATATCCAGGATCGTTTATTTACCATAGGTGCTATTTTAGCAACCGATCCAGAAAAGGCCATTTTAAAAAGTGGCAAGGCACGCTTAAATATCCCTAAAATAGCTTTGGAAGACATTGAACGTCTAGAACAGGAAATGGACAATATGAACGATACCTTACCCCCTATGACACACTTTGTACTTCCCGGCGGACATCAAACCGTGTCATTCTGTCACATAGCCCGCTGCGTTTGCCGTCGTGCCGAGCGTTTAGCTACGGCTCTTCATGATATTAGCCCCTTAGAAGCACATACTTTAGTTTACCTAAACCGCCTTTCTGACTACCTTTTCGTATTGGCACGAAAGTTGTCCCACGACCTACAAGCAGATGAAATTAAGTGGATACCCGAAAAGCAATAGACTTGTTTTTTGAAATGCACATCAATCGCAATCTTAATTTTTATTAATAGTGTAGAGGTAAATTTCAATTGTTTAAATTTCGAAAGAAAATACGTTCTTTAATTTAATAATTAAATAATTCATTTTTTTCTTGCCTGTTTAAACTAAAAATTTATTTTTGCAAAAAATTAAACATAAAAACAATGTATTGGACATTAGAATTAGCATCTTATTTAAGTGATGCACCTTGGCCAGCAACAAAAGACGAGTTAATAGATTACGCTATTAGAACGGGAGCGCCTTTGGAAGTTGTTGAAAATTTACAGTCAATTGAAGATGAAGGAGATGCATACGACTCAATTGAAGAAATTTGGTCAGACTATCCAACGGACGAAGATTACCTCTGGAATGAGGACGAATATTAATAAAAGCATAAAGAATAGTTAAAAGTCTCGTATCGAGGCTTTTTTTTTTGCTAATCTTTATAAAACACCATAACATAATGTATCTTTGGAAGCCCTTTTACGGGTTTTTAAGATATAATAACGAACAGAAAATGTACTACGTACTTTCGAGGTACATAGAAGTACATAAAAAATTATAGATCACATGACCTTTTTAGATTCAATACTAAAAGTATTTGTTGGCGATAAGTCGAAACAAGACGTAAAAGCCATTACGCCAATAGTCGATAAAATTAAAAGCTTTGAGGCTGCTTTAGAAGCCTTGTCCCATGACGCATTAAGAGCAAAAACCACTGATTTTAAAGCACGTATTGCGGCAGCTACAAAAGACATAGACGACCGCATTGCTAATTTACTCGAAGAAGCTGAGAACACCGAAGACATTGATAAGCGCGAAGATATCTACTTGGATATCGACAAACTTAAAGACGATGCCTACGATGCTACCGAAGCGGTTTTAAATGCTATTTTACCAGAAGCTTTTGCTGTTGTAAAGGAAACAGCAAAACGCTTTGCCAACAATACAACATTAACCGTTACAGCAACTGCATACGACCGTGAACTATCCGGATCCAATGATTATATTACCTTAGACAACGACAAAGCTACTTGGTCCAACTCTTGGGATGCTGCTGGCAAACCTATAACCTGGGATATGGTACATTACGATGTACAGCTTATTGGCGGTGTTGCCATGCACCAAGGAAAAATAGCAGAGATGCAAACAGGTGAAGGTAAAACCTTGGTTGCTACATTACCAATGTATCTCAATGCACTATCTGGAAGAGGTGTACACTTGGTAACAGTAAACGACTACTTAGCGAAACGTGACAGTGCGTGGATGGCTCCTATTTTTCAATTCCATGGCTTGAGTGTTGATTGTATTGACTACCATCAACCGAATTCCGAAGCACGTAAAAAGGCTTATAATGCCGATATTACTTATGGAACCAATAACGAATTTGGGTTTGATTATTTACGTGATAATATGGCGCATGCTCCAAACGATCTCGTACAACGTCCGCACAATTACGCCATAGTGGATGAGGTGGATTCTGTATTAGTCGACGATGCTCGTACACCATTAATCATCTCTGGTCCCATTCCGCAAGGTGAACGCCATGAATTTGTTGAATTAAAACCTAAAGTAGACGATATTGTAGGGGTACAACGCAAATATTTAACAGGGGTCTTAGCAGAAGCAAAAAAACTAATCACATCTGGTGACACTAAAGAAGGTGGTTTTCAATTATTAAGGGCTTACCGTGGTATGCCCAAAAACAAGGCACTTATTAAATTTTTAAGTGAAGAAGGTGTTAAACAGCTACTTCAAAAAACCGAAAACTTTTACATGCAGGACAACAACCGGGAGATGCCAAAGGTTGACGCCGAGCTGTATTATGTTATTGAGGAAAAGAACAATCAAATAGAACTTACCGATAAAGGAATTGAATACTTGTCTGGCAAGAACGATCCCGACTTCTTTGTTATGCCAGAAATTGGTCTTGAAATAGCGAAAATAGAACAACAAGGGCTTTCGGCTGAAGAAGAAGCCAACTTAAAAGAGGCCTTATATAAAGACTTTGCCGTAAAATCGGAGCGTATCCATACGCTTAACCAATTATTAAAAGCTTATGCTTTGTTTGAAAAAGACACCCAGTATGTGGTTATAGACAACAAAGTAATGATCGTTGATGAGCAAACTGGTCGTATTATGGATGGGCGTCGTTACAGTGACGGATTGCACCAAGCAATTGAAGCCAAAGAAAATGTGAAGATTGAAGATGCAACACAAACTTTTGCTACCATCACGCTTCAAAATTACTTTAGAATGTACCGCAAGCTTTCGGGTATGACGGGTACAGCAGTAACCGAAGCCGGGGAATTTTGGGAAATCTATAAATTGGATGTTGTAGAGATTCCAACCAACAGACCCATTGCCCGTGATGACCGCGACGATTTGGTTTACAAAACAAAACGCGAAAAGTACAATGCCGTTATTGAAGAGGTTACCAAACTATCACAAGCTGGCAGACCTGTCCTTATTGGTACTACTTCGGTAGAGATAAGTGAATTGCTTGGAAAAATGCTCAGTATTCGAAAGATACCGCACAACGTACTAAACGCTAAACTCCATAAAAAAGAAGCCGACATTGTTGCCGAAGCTGGTAAGCCCGGGCAGGTAACCATAGCCACCAATATGGCAGGACGTGGTACAGATATTAAATTAACCGAAGAAGTTAAAGCGGCAGGAGGTTTAGCCATTATAGGTACCGAGCGTCACGACTCACGTCGTGTAGACCGTCAGTTACGAGGACGTGCTGGTCGTCAAGGAGACCCTGGTAGTTCCCAGTTTTATGTGTCACTGGAAGATAACTTAATGCGTTTATTTGGTAGTGAGCGTATTGCCAAAATGATGGATCGTATGGGTCTGAAAGAAGGCGAAGTGATTCAACATTCCATGATTTCAAAATCCATTGAACGTGCCCAGAAAAAGGTAGAAGAAAACAACTTTGGTGTTCGTAAACGTTTATTAGAATACGACGATGTTATGAATGCACAACGAGAGGTTATCTACAAGCGTCGTCACCACGCCTTATTTGGAGAACGTCTTCGCGTAGATTTAGCGAACATGATCTTTGATACCTCCGAAGGTATCGCTGAATCGAATAAAGCTGCTAACGACTATAAAAACTTTGAGTTCGAGCTTATCCGTTATTTCTCTATGAGTGCTCCAATTACCGAAGCTGAATTTGGAAGCCTATCACCCCAAGAAATAACTTCAAAAATATACAAAGCTGCTTTCGAACATTATAAAGAAAAAATGACTCGTAATGCTGAAATTGCATTTCCAGTCATTAAAAATGTTTACGAAACGCAACGTGATAAATTTAAGCGCATTGTAGTACCTTTTACAGATGGCATTAAAAGTTTACAGGTAGTTACCGATCTTGAAAAAGCTTACGAAACAGGCGGAAAGCAGTTGATTACCGATTTTGAAAAGAACATTACATTAGCAATTATCGATGATGCCTGGAAAACGCATTTGCGCAAAATGGATGAACTAAAGCAATCTGTACAATTGGCTGTTCATGAACAAAAAGATCCTTTGTTAATCTACAAATTTGAGGCTTTCGAACTGTTTAAGGCGATGATAGACCTAGTTAACAAGGATGTTATTTCATTCCTGTTTAAAGGAGAACTACCTCAGGAAACACAAGACACCATTCAGGAAGCACGTGTTAGAAAACAGGAGAAGCTGAACACTCAAAAGGATGAAATTCCTAATCTAGACGAACGCTCTGCACAAGCAAGAGCTGCTGGTAACACCCAACGCAGGCAAGAAGTGGTAGAAACCATTGTTCGGGACAGACCTAAAATTGGCCGTAACGACCGCGTTACCATTAAGCATGTTATTAACGGTGAAAACAAAACCCTAAAGTACAAACAAGCTGAACATTTATTAGCCAGTGGTGATTGGGTTTTGGTTGAAGATTAGTTAATTTAAAGTCTAACAAAATAAAGAAGTCTGATAGTTTAATTACTGTCAGGCTTTTTTTAGATACATTGTAGTTGTTTAAAAGCAAGTATATCTTTTTGTATAAAACCTACAAGAATTTTGAAATAAAGAATTTCTTGAAACGAACTATCCCAGAGGCTGAGCCTCGAGGAATTCTCTTCGATTAAACCTCTGATTAACATTATGTTGTTGGAATGAAGGCCGACAATGTCTCCCCGAGTAAAGTCGAGGGGTTATTTGGCATCGATATTTTGAAAAAGGTCTCGACTGCGCTCGACCCGAAAATTTTCAATTATCTTATTTTCAGTGATTTGTTTGTTTTCGATATGATTTTTTGAAAAAATCACTCAAACTGACATAAATTTTCTTATCCAAGATGCGTTAAATAAGGTTTACTCCATAGTCACATTACTAAACTTGGCGTTTACTACGATACTTTTTCCAGATTCCATATTGCCTGTCGAGAACGTAGTTGTATTTTCTTTTTCATTTTTTTGGGGATGATTAAATCTGGAACGTTCACCACTGTACTGAAGACTATGTCCTGTTTTAGGAAGGGCAATATAGGCATCTGTATTTTGGAGTATTACATTTAAATTGGTAAACGCTTCATCTACATTCAAAATTTTTAAATCCCCAATATTCTCGTTAATTGTTGTATTGCCCATGATTTTACCGATCGTAACATTAGAAGCGTTAGCGGTTAGCACTAAATGTTTTACATCGTCTAATTCCACCTGTTCCACATAATTTAAATTTAAATTGCCCAAGTTCCACTGCGATACATAAACAGGTGAAAAAGAAGCATTAATGGAAGTTGCACTTCCATTAATGCTATGCGCTGTAAATTTGGTATGGGATAAATTAGCCTTTAAATTATCGATATTTGCAGCGAATTGAAGCTCTCCATGCCTCACGTTTACTTTTAACTTTGCATTTTTGGGCATTTTAATGACTATGGTTTTCTTCACTTTTGACTCCGTTTTACCATCTATCATTTTTTCAATTACTACGCGTCTTGATTTTGCTAACTTCTCCCTAGCTTTCATATGCTTTTCACGGGCTTTCATGTGGGCTTCACGGGCTTTTTCATGGGACTGCCTAATAACGACCATATGTTCTCTTTTTCGTTCCATTTTTTCTGCATGACGCGCTCTCCATTCTTTCATTCTTTCTTTATAATTATCGCCCCATTCTTCACCAAATTTCTCTCCCCAAACTTCCATTTTTTTTGCATAATCCTTACCAAAGTTGGCTTCAAAACTCTTAGCCCATTCTTTTAGATATTTCTCACCATCCTTTTTATAGGCTTCATAATCAAAATGCATTTTATGTACGCCTTCCGGCAATTCGGGCAATTCAGGTAATTCGGGTATTTCTGGAATTTCCGGTATTTCTGGCACATCAGGAATCTCAACATCAATATCCAGATCTGGAATATCTGCCAGTTCCAATTTTAGTTCTTCTAAAATAGCATGGGTTGCGTAACCATCATCACCTTCGTGGTCGTAAACCCATACATGCGAAAAATTTCCTTTATCTTTTGTTCTAATCGCTATTTCGTTAGCAGTAGCATCTACATCCACATTCCATGTCTTTAAAACATCCTGCATGTCTTTTTCATCAAGGTCTTCTCCCTCAATATAAGCTTCTATCTCAACAACATCCTTGTTCCAAGTATCAAAAACAATATTACAATAACTTGTATTTAGGTCTATAGTTACATTCTTATTTACTTTTATAGCTTGCGACACTTTGGTTAATTTCTGCTGTGCAAACATGGATCCTGCCATAAAAAAGCTTAGCGCCAAAACTTTAAATGTTATGTTTATTCTGTTCATTTTTTGATTTTTAGATTGATTTTGCCTGAGATTCAATACCTTTTTCGTTATTATTCAGGTCTTTTACTTGCTCTCTTAAACGATACAACAGGTTTAAGCGATACTTTAAATTATCGATTAAAGCATTGATTGTAAGCTCACTTGGTCCGGACTCGGTAAGCTCGACAGATAAACGCCTATACTCTTTATCAAGTTCACCTAACTGTGCCAAATAGCCATCGAAGAGCTCTTTATTCTCGTCTGTAAACTTTATTTTTGACAATTCTAAATTGATACTTGCCAAATAATAGTCTTCAACTTTTTTAAGCCCTGGAGAGACATCACCTAATGTTTTTGTTGGGTTTGTCGTAGTAGCTACCTCTATAACCGGTACATCCTCATTGGTTATAAAAAAATTATAAGCTCCAAATCCAGCTCCCAGAAATAGCACAATACTAGCTGCTACCTTAATCCAGGAATAACTATATTTTTTCTCTACTGGTAAAGCCTTATTCAACTTTTCTAGGAACCGTTCCTGATGGTTACCTGGCATTGTATCTTTTAATGACCTTGCCTCTTCCTTAAACAATTCTCTAATGTCCCGTGCCATAATTACTAAGTGTTAAACGTTCTTGTAATAGTAATTTCCCCCTATACAACTGTGTTCGCGATGCGACCTCGGAAACGCCTAATATCTCCGATATTTCTTGATGATCGTATCCTTCAATAAGGTACAACATCACCACATATTGGTATTTTTCGGGTAACTCGTTAATTGCTTTTTTTACATCGTTTAATGTAATTGCGTCGTCTACTAACCATTTGTCGTTGTCTTCGGCATCGATAACCTTAAGGTGCACCTCTTCTAAGGCAACAAGTCGTTGCTTTTTAGATTTAAGAAAATCGATACTCTTGTTAACCACAATACGTTTTAACCATATACCAAAAGTAACTTCTGCTTTATACTGATGTAATTTAGAGAAGGCCTTAATAAAGGCTTCCTGTACAACATCTTCGGCATCATTGGCATCTTTTACAAATCGTTTGGCAACGCAATACATGCCATCACAATACTGGCTATATAACTGCAATTGTGCCTTTCGATTGTTTTGCTTGCATTCTTCAATAATATCTGATTGCAACATGCGAATCACTTTTGGTTTAGGTTAGTTCATATATAAAGACGACAAAAAATATACTGTGTTGCAAAAACATCCTATTTTTTTTATGACATAAGAGAAACACCTTTATTTTTATGTGATTAATAAAGAATTTTCTGAGACGAACTATCCCCGAGGCTGAGCCTCGAGGAGTTCTCTTCGATTAAATGTTCCGATGTCTATATTGAAATCAAAAGTTTTTTTAAATAAATACCTTACGGGCTTGCTTCAAGATAATTTACGTAGTTAAAATTAACATGTTTAAAGCCTTATAATCTCTTAATTTCAATTATTTTTAGCACTGTATAACAAAGCTAAAGAAATGTACGTTTGCATTTTATTAATCATTACATTTTAAATTATATTTACCTTCTAAAATAATTTACTTTTATGAACACCTTTTTAAAGCGCATTTTAATCCTTTTATCTCTCGTTGCTTTAGGACTTTTTATATATTCCGTATTTGTGGAAAACATTTTCTCTACACGATTAAGCCCAAAGGATACTGTAGAATTTAAACTTAACGATTTAAAATTAGAAGTTTTTTATAACCGCCCTTATAAAAAAGGACGTGATATTTTTGGTGCTTTGGTCCCCTATAACCAAGTATGGCGTACCGGAGCTAATGAGGCTACTACATTTAAAACCAACAAAGCGCTTAACATAGAGGGCAATTCCTTACCTGCTGGAAAATACACTTTGTGGACGGTACCCAAAGACACCTCATGGACCGTTATTTTTAATTCAAAACAATACCCTTGGGGTGTTGACAACGAAATGAAACCTATGTGGGACCCTAATTACGATGTTGTAAATATTGATGTCCCCGTAGAGAAATTAAATACAACATTAGAACAATTTACGATTGCTTTTGATAATTCTACGGACAACTTGTCTTTAACCATGGCGTGGGACAACACAAAAATAGCAGTACCCTTAAAATAATTAAGACGCCCATTGCGTATTGAACGCATTTAAACTTTCTCAATTGGCTATAAAATTGTAAATTAGGTAAAGAAATGTGTATTTGTGGCTAAAGAAAAAACATCGGCTTTACATAAAAACAAAGGCGCGTCCCAATCCGAAGACATGAACGCTCGTGCTATTAAAAACATTCGGTCAAAACGCAATACCCAACTAAACACTAAAACTTTAGTTGCCTCAATTTTAAAAAGGGACACCGTGGCTTTAAGCCGGGCCATTACGTTGATTGAGAGTAAACACCCATCGCACATAAAACAGGCTAATACTCTTATTGAAGCTTGCTTACCTTATGCAAACCAGTCAATCCGTATAGGCATTACAGGCGTTCCAGGTGTAGGCAAGAGCACTTTTATTGAAACTTTTGGCAAGCACCTAACCTCAAAAGGCAAACGTGTTGCCGTACTGGCCATAGACCCTAGTAGCTCTCTTAGTAAAGGCAGTATTTTGGGGGACAAAACTCGGATGGAAGCTCTTGTAAAGGACGAACATGCCTTTATACGCCCTTCGGCTTCTGGAGATTCGTTAGGTGGTGTGGCAAGAAAAACAAGAGAAAGCATTATTTTGTGTGAAGCTGCCGGTTTTGATGTAATTATTATTGAAACGGTTGGTGTAGGACAAAGTGAAACTACCGTGCATAGTATGGTAGATTTCTTTTTATTATTGAAACTAGCGGGTGCTGGCGATGAGTTACAAGGCATAAAACGTGGTATTATAGAAATGGCCGACGCTATTGTTATTAATAAAGCAGATGGAGACATCTTAAAGCATGCTCAATTGGCAAAGATTGCGTTTAGCAAGGCACTTCATTTATATCCAAAAAAAGCATCGCAGTGGACACCTAAAGTAACACTTTGCAGTGCATTACACAATGAAGGTATAGATGCTGTTTGGAATCAAATTTCAGACTATATTGCCATTACTTCCGAAAATAATTACTTTAAAGAAAAGCGTCAGGAGCAGAACAAATTTTGGTTAATCCAAACTATTGAAGCACAATTAAGTTCTCATTTTTTTAATAGACCAGATATAAAAAAGGAATTACAAAAACAATTGGAGCGCATCGAAGCTAACAAAACAACACCATTTGCCGCAGCCGATTACCTACTAAACTTATAAAAAATTTTCCTTATACCAAGCAACTTGTTGCTTAACCGCCTCTAAAAGGCTTGTTTTCGGGTTGTAATTAAGCAAGGCTTTGGCTTTATCTATATTGGCTTTTGTCCGCAATTGGTCGCCAGTACGTTTTGGTAGTGTTTTAATGGTGATAGACGTCCCCAAAACAGCCTCTACGGTTTCTATGCCTCCTTGTGTGGTATGCTCTACCTCTGTTCCCAAATTAATGACTTCTGTATTTACAATGGCTTCTTTTCCTATTACTCCTACCACACCATCAACAATATCGCCAACATAAGTAAAGCTTCGTATATGGTTTTGGCTTCCTTCAAACAACGAAAATGCTTGCCCTTTTATTCCTGAGGCTATTAACTTTGTGTATAACTTTTCTGGTCGTTCCCTAGGCCCTATAACGGAATATAAACGCAAGGAACAGGCTATTAATTTTTGCTCCCTGCTTTTTTGCAGTACTAATTGCTCGGCGGCCAGTTTTGTAACACCGTAATACGATGCTGGTTTGGGTTCATTGGTTTCAGTACAGGTAGCTTCCAAACCATAGACTGAAGATGTCCCGATATTAACAAAAAGTTTTAAGTCTGGTAACTGTAAAGCATAATCGATTAGGTTTTTGGTCCCTAAAACATTATTGCTTAAATAATCATCAAAGGATGAGTGTGCTGAAATGCCAGGATGTGCGGCAAAATGAAAGATATAGTTTATATCGTTAGGCAACACCGCACTTAAATCATTGTCCCTAATATCTTTATCAATAATAGGTATACCACTATTGTTTAACTCTTTTTCATTTAAACGCTTAAGTTCCAAACGATAGTATGGCGAAAAGTTATCAATCCCAACTACTTCATGCCCCATTTTACTTAAACGCTCTGCGGTATGAGAACCTATAAAACCTGCAGCACCAGTCACCAATATTTTCATTTGTTTAAATTTTGATCATTATTTGATATTAAAATAAAGAATTTCTTGAAACTAACTATCCCCGACGCAGAACCATAGGGGGGTATACTTCGACAGAGCCTGTATCGAGCTTGTCGAGATGCTCAGTACAGGTTTTGCTCGTTCCATTTTGACCTTACAAGGCCAAAAACCGAAATTCTGTATTTAGATTCCCGATTCACGGGAATGACAATTTCAACGGAAATCCCGAGGCTGAGCCTCGAGGGATTCTCTTCGATTAATGTTCGTTTCATCTTATCCCAAAGTTCCTGAATACTTATTTTTTATATAAAAAAACAACTTATAGAACATAAAACCTGAAAGTGCACCAAAGGCTAAACCACAAATAATGTCCAACGGATAGTGTACTCCCACATAAATCCTACTGTAAGCAACTATTGCACTCCATAACAAGAGCATAAAAATAAGATTCCTATAGTAGGGTCTTAATAGTAGACCTGCAAAAACGGCTGTTGCCATGGAATTTGAAGAATGTCCGGAGAAAAACCCATATTTTCCACAACGTACCGCTATAAACCGCATTTGATCCATAACCCCTTCTGCCCTACAGGGTCTTGCTCGCTCAAAACCTCTCTTAAAAACATTAGTGATTTGATCGGTAAAAGTTATCATAAGTGCAATAAGCACTACAAGTAAGAGCAATGTTTTTAATCCGTATTTTTTATACAATAAAAACAACAAAAAAGCATATAAAGGAATAAAGGTTAACTTATTTGTAATTACCAGCCATAAATTATCCCAAGGTTCTGCACCCAAATTATTTAAAAACAAAAATAATGCTGTATCATATTCTAAAAGGGTATCGATCATTTGCGAAACATTTAAATCTAACTTAATACTATATTACTCTTCGTACTTGGCTATTTCACTATCATAAAAATCGGTTGCCAATTTTATCATGGTTTCGGTTTCTGCGACCAACTCTTTTTCATCTTCTTTGCTGAATTCTTCAAACCATTCTATTTCATCATCTTCAAGATTGATAATAAATCGTGGGAATTCGGTATGAATCACAAAAATGGCATTAGGTAAATCTGTATTATCGCCAAGAATAAACTTTGGAAGTGTCATGTTTTAAGTTTTAAGTTTTAACTATAGTCTGTTTCGACAAAATTAATTTTTTAGTTAAATAATTAAATCGAATATACAACAAAATAGCGGCAGTTGTTAAACCCGCCAGTAAGCCCATCCATATTCCAAAACTTCCAAATGCAGATTCCTTACCACAGAACCAACTAATAGGAAATCCAACAAGCCAATAGGAAACAAATGTAATAATGGTAGGGATCTTTACATCCTGAAGCCCCCGCAAGGCTCCCAGTACCAAGACCTGTATACTGTCACTTATCTGAAAAATGGCTGCTGCTATTAATAACTTGGAAGCAATGCTAACTACTTCGGTATTATCTGCGAAGTTATGAGCATCATCAAAATCGACGTATAGCTTGGGTAACTCTTCATGAAACGCAAAGAAGAGCATAGCAAAGCAACAGGCCAACATGGTTCCCAACATAAATAAGGAAAATGCAATCCTTCGCAAATCGGTGTAATTATGTAATCCCTTTTGATTTCCGACCCTAATCATTGATGCTACACTTAAGCCCATAGCTACCATGAAAGTCATTGAAGACAAATTTAAAGCAATTTGATTTGCTGCTTGCGGATTCTTTCCTAAAAGCCCACTTAACCATACTGCCGCCGTAAAAATAGCGACTTCAAAAAACATTTGCATGGCACTGGGCGCTCCTAGATTAATAATCTTTTTAAGCATTAGCTTATCTAAGACAAAAAATTTAATATTGGTAACGTAATCTTTGGACTTTTCTTTTCCTTTCAGCAAATACCATACATACCATACCATAACTATACGGGAGACCAATGTGCCATAAGCAGCTCCAACGATCCCCAGTTTTGGGAAACCAAACTTTCCAAAAATGAGCACATAATTAAGAAGAATGTTTATGATATTGGCCAACAATGTCGCATACATAGGCAACCGGGTCATAGACAAGCCATCGCTAAATTGTTTAAAACCTTGAAAAATAATTAAAGGAATTAACGAAAAGGCTACCAAGTCTAAATACGGAATGGCCAGTTCGACCACTTCTACAGGTTGTTTCATCAAATACATTAACGGTTTGGCCAATAGTATCATTAAAAACAACAGCACGCCTAAAACCGTACACAGAAACAATCCGTGCTTAAAGGATGATTTTCCCTTCAAGAAGTTTTTAGCTGCATCTGCTTCTGCTATAAGCGGGGTAACGGCTGTAGAAAAACCAATACCAAGGGACATGGCTATAAACATAAAACTATTGCCCAATGATACTGCTGCCAGTTCCGCAGTTCCCAATTGCCCTACCATAATATTGTCTATAAAACTAACAAAGGTATGCCCCAGCATACCCAACATTACAGGAGAGGCCAATTGCCAATTGTATTTAAATTCTTTAGTATACTCCCTTAAATTCATGGCGTAAAAATAGGCTTTAGTCTTTGCTTAATACAATTTTAAGCTACAGATTTAACACTTTCTTTTACGAGGCAAAAATAAATGTCATCAAATAAGCACAATACATTTAAATTCAGCGTTTTATTTTTTATCTTTGCTAAACCTAAGTTCCCCTTTTAGGTTGATATGAAATCGCAACAAAAAATTTCAAAAAACCATTTAGCTTTTATTTTATAGGGATTGAAAATATTAAGGCTTCTGGTTCAACAATAAGGGGAAAATAATTTTCCCCTTATTTAATTTCCTTTTAATATAGAACTCATCTTGACTTTTTCTATTTCCTAAAAAACGGCTCAAATCCGTTCATATTTCGTTACTTTTTTACTCGTAACGATGCTATCAATCACCAAATATTTTTCGAATCGTACACCTGTACCTTTTCCCATAAATTACTGGATTCTTCGATAAACAATTTGTGCGCAGGCTCTGCCTGGTATTTATCATGATCTTCTTTGGTTAAAAAATCAACTACTAAACAGTAGGTATACGAATTATCAACCACATCTCGTGGTGTATTGGCCGGTATTCCTAAATGTTTGGCTTTTACAAATATCGAACTGTCAATAAACTTTTTCAAAGAGGCTTCGAAAGCATTTCTGTCTGATTGATCTTCTGGGTTTTTCAACCAAAAAAAGACCGTATGTCTAAAGTTTCCCATTTTAAGTTTTATTATAGAAGTGATTTTAACTTTTATGAATACCCGTTATGTGTCATAATGAACTCATTTTGACTTCGCTTAATGTCCGTTCTGATGACAGAGTCCAAAATTATTACTTATAACGAATATACTATATACTTAAAGACTTTTTTATAATGTAGGCATGTTTTGTTTGGCTACTTCAAATTCTTTAATTATATCTTGAACTATTTGGGCTACTGGTTTAATATCATGAATTAATCCGGACACCTGCCCTATTTCAAGTTCGCCTTCATCCAAGTCACCTTCAAACATACCTCGTTTTGCCCTGGCTCGTCCCAACAATTGTTTAAGAGCATCTAAATGAGGTGCTGTTTTATATAATTCTTGAATATCGTTATAAAATTTATTTTTTATCAATCGCACGGGCGCCAACTCTTTTAGTGTAAGCTGTGTATCTCCTTCTTTGGCATCGACCACCATTTGTTTAAAATCTTTATGAGCTGACGATTCTTCACTTGCAACAAACCTACTCCCCACCTGTACGCCATCGGCTCCCAAAACCATTGCAGCCAACATAGCCTTTCCTGTAGCTATACCTCCAGCTGCAATAAGTGGTATGTTTACCTTTTCTTTAACCATAGGTATTAAGGTTAATGTTGTTGTTTCATCCCTCCCGTTATGCCCTCCTGCTTCAAAGCCTTCTGCCACCACTGCATTAACACCTGCTTCTTGCGCTTTTAAAGCAAACTTAACACTACTAACCACATGTACTACGGTTATACCGTGCTCCTGTAACCAACGGGTCCATGTTTTAGGGTTTCCAGCCGAGGTAAATACGATCTTTACATCTTCTTCAACAATAATATCCATAATCTCCTGGATGTTTGGGTACAGCATGGGCACATTTACCCCAAATAGTTTATTGGTAGCTTTTTTACATTTCTGAATGTGCTCGCGTAATACATCTGGATACATAGACCCCGCTCCTATAAGCCCTAAAATACCTGAATTACTGGAAGCCGCGGCCAAACGCCATCCACTATTCCATACCATCCCAGCCTGAACAATGGGATATTTAATACCAAATAATTTGGTTATTCTGTTGGTCATTATTTTTTTATAAGCTTAAAGGTTTTTGTAATATCTGAAGCATGTAGCCTTACTATATATATCCCGTTTGCCAAAGTAGACACGTCTAGAGAGTCGTTAGGGGCTGAAAGTGTAGATTGTAGCACTTGTTTTCCCAGTATATCAAAAAGGCTGATAGTTATCGGGAAATTATCCTCTACTGTTTTAACAAATAAAAAGGCTTCTACTGGATTTGGATATATGAAAAGGTTTTCTAAACCATCATTGTTCTGGATTTCTCCCAGCGCTGTATTAAGTGCCAATTCCAAATTAGGAATACCAAAGCCTAAATTATAATCGGGTACATCATATTGAGATGCCGACATCCTTACTATTTGCATAAGCTCTGCGTTTGTTTTATCTGGTAAAGCCTGCCATAAACAAACCATACCCCCAGCCATGATTGGAGAACTAAAAGATGTTCCGTTTGCAGTTCCAATAGCGCCGTTTTGAAAAATGACATAACTTGCTTGGCCTTGGGCAACTACATCTGGCTTACGGGTTGGTTGTATAGCACTCCCCCTAGAACTGAACGCTGCATAATTTCCGTTGGCATCTACGGCTCCAATAGTAAAAACGCCTGCGGCATCGGCAGGAGCCCCAACTATCCCCCAACTATCATTTCCAGAGTTCCCTGCTGAATTTACAAGTAGCATGCCTTTCTCGAAAGCTATATTAGCTCCCTTGGTAATAAAGGCAGTGTTGCCATCCATATTGGATGTGGTATAGTTGTAATTTGGATTGTCGAAAGTCGCATACCCCAAGGAGGTATTTATAACATCTACCCCTAAACTGTCTGCGCGTTCGGCTGCTTCGACCCAATAACTTTCTTCCACTGGGTTTTCGCTAAGGGCATCCTCGGTTATAAACAAATAGTAAGACGCATCGGGTGCAGTTCCAACAAATTGGTTTTCGATATACCCAGCCATATCACTTAGCACCAACGTGCCATGATTACTTGCCGTATTTGCATACACATTAGCCTCCCTGTTTACAAAATCGTACCCTCCCATTAGGTTGCCTGCATCTCTTAAACGCTTAAAAGCGACCAAAGTATTTGCATTTGGGAATCCAGCATCTAAAACGGCAACGGTCATGCCTGTTCCTGTATAACCAGCTTCGTGCAATTTATCGCCGTTAAACATTTCTATTTGATTGGAGGCATTTCCATAATTGAACATGTTGTAGGTTTCTTTAAACTTCAACACCTTTGCTTTTTTAACTGTCTTTGAAGTGTTCAAACTTTTATTTGCAAAATCGACATGACTTACAAACTCAAGGTTTTCAAGATCTTGAATATCGGTTTGGCTGCCCCTTATGTGTACTGCGTTAAACCATTTGGATTTAGCCATCACGGTAATACCAGGGCTATTCTTTAACTGCGCTATGTAGTTTTCGTTTACAGGGACATCCCGCTCATCGATAGTTACATTATGGGCTATTTTTCTATCTATAGCTTTCTGGGTAAGTATTGTAGTTGGATTGGCAATGGAAGTGGTTACATTTTCCTTATCAACCAGATACACCCAAGCATCTTGTTGCGCAAAAACATAAAACTGAAAGCACAGCAGGCCAATAAATAGCAATCCTTTTTTCATTCGTTTAAAATTTTAATCTTTCCCTTTTGTGAAGAAATCTTTAAAATTTATTAATGTTCGTTCACTATAACCAGATTTGGTTATGGCAAGTTACGAAATTACTCCGGAACCTATTAATTCGTCACCTATGTACCATGCAACAAACTGACCTTCGGTAATAGCAGATTGAAAGTCATTAAACGCAACGTACAAACCAGCATTTACTTTATGTAAGGTTGCATTTTGCAGTGGTTGACGGTATCTAATACGTGCTTCTACCTTCATGGTTTGTCCGGGTTGCAAAGCTAAATCTTCGCGAATCCAATGTAACTCATCGTTAGCAACAAACAAGGCTTTTTTTAACAACCCTGGATGCTCTTTACCTTGACCTGTATATATAACATTATCCTCTACATCGGTATCAATTACAAAAAGAGGTTCGACTGTCCCACCAACGGCAAGGCCTTTACGTTGTCCCTTTGTGAAATAATGCGCTCCTTGATGTTTTCCTACAACCTTACCTAAATTAACCTTATAATCTATTTTGCGGGAAAGGTATTTTAATTTGTCTTCTTCTGAATCAAAAACGGGCACTGTTTGCTTGTAAATATTCTGATCCTTTGGCACTTCAACGATAAGCCCCTCCTTAGGTTTCAATTGTTGTTGAAGAAAGTCTGGAAGTTTCACCTTCCCTATAAAACAAAGCCCCTGAGAGTCTTTCTTCTCTGCTGTTACTAAATCTAATTTGGTTGCTATCTCACGAACTTCGGGCTTGGTTAATTCTCCTATGGGAAATAAGGACTTGGCCAATTGATCTTGTGACAACTGACATAAAAAATACGATTGGTCCTTATTTGTATCTACACCGGAAAGTAATTGATAGATTTCCCTTCCGTCTTGTTCTATAATTCTTTTTCGGCAATAATGACCAGTCGCTACATAATCAGCTCCAAGTTCTAAAGCAATTTTCATAAAGACATCGAACTTGATCTCCCTATTACAAAGTACGTCAGGGTTTGGTGTTCTTCCTTTTTCATATTCATGAAACATATAATCAACAATACGTTCTTTGTATTGTTCACTCAAATCGACTGTTTGAAATGGAATTCCCAGTTTCTCGGCAACCAACATAGCATCGTTACTATCGTCCAACCACGGACATTCATTGGATATGGTTACAGAATCGTCATGCCAATTCTTCATGAATAACCCAATCACTTCGTAGCCCTGTTCTTTTAACAAATAGGCTGCTACGCTTGAATCTACACCTCCTGAAAGTCCAATGATTACTCGTTTCATCAATCTCTTCTATTTCCTTTTAAATTAACAAAAGTTATCACTCGCCAATTGTTAAGCGAATATTACCCACGCTAAATATCTGCATTTATCTGATGCAAAGATACATCTTTTCGCAATGATTTTTCTTTTGAAATCGAAAGGAAAACATACCTAACAACATTAAAATGTTTAATTATTTAAAAAATAAATTAAACAAAACTTGCTTTTTTGTTTAATTTATTATTATTTTTGTTAAACAAATTAACTAATAATTTACATAGTCATGGAAAAATTAATGAAACATTTTAACTTCTTAATGCTATTTACAGTAGCGTTTGTGCTCTTTATTGCGTGTAGTAATGATGATGATGATAGTCCCATAATAATGACAGATACCATTACCGCACTGGCTGTTGCGACACCTGATCTAAGCAACTTAGTCTCTGCCTTACAACGCGCCGGTTTGGCCAATGAATTTAATGGCTCTGCTAGCTACACTGTTTTTGCCCCAACTAATGCGGCTTTTGCAGCTTTTCTATCTGCAAATGGTTTTACTTCGGTTGAGGATGTACCAGTTGATGTCTTGACTCAAATCCTAAAAAACCATGTACTTTCAGGGGTAGCAAAATCTTCGGATCTGGAAAGCGGCTATGTAACCAACTTAGCTGATGGCCCAACTTCTGGCACTCATTTAAGTATGTATATCAATACAACTTCAGGGGTCACCATTAATGGCAATTCTGATGTTACTCAAGCTGACATCATGGCTTCCAATGGCGTCATCCATATTGTAGATGCCGTTATTGGACTTCCTTCTATTGTAGATTTCGTTTTGGCAGATAACACTTTCTCCATTTTGCGTTCGGCCCTGACGAGAGCTGACTTAACATTTGATTATGTTACCACCTTATCAACCCCTAATGGCACAGATCCGGCACCATTTACTGTGTTTGCCCCCACAAATGATGCCTTTGTAAGTCTTCTCGACGAACTGGGCGCTAACTCTTTAGATGACATAGATGAATCTACTCTTAAGGCAACACTTAATTTACACGCTGTTGCGGGAGCTAATGTGCTTTCCTCCGGACTTTCTGATGACATGACAGTAGCTACTTTGGGAGGAGACATTACTGCCAATGTTAGTGGTGGAGCAACCTTAACAGATTCCAACGGAAGGATAAGTAATATTATTGTGACTGATGTTCAAGCCGCCAATGGGATCATTCATGTGATCGATAAAGTTGTACTCCCCAAATTACCTCAAACCATCGTAGGGAAAGCCTTAGACACTCCTTCATTAAGTATATTAGTGGAGGCTTTGCAAGCAGCCGATGGTGATTTGGTATCCGTTTTAGGTAGTACTGGCCCCTTTACTGTACTTGCACCGACGAATGATGCATTTACTACCTTTTTATCTGACAACGGCTATTCCAGCGTCAATGATGTACCTACGGCAGCCTTGACGCAGATTTTACTCAATCATGTTATATCGGGTTCAGCGATAATGTCAACCGATTTAATGGCTTCTGGATCTGGGTACGCCTCAACCAACGCCACAGGTGTTGGGGACAATGCCATGAGCTTGTTCTTTGACACTTCGAACGGCGTAATATTTAATGGGATATCTACCGTTACAACAGCTGATATTGAAGCTACCAACGGTGTTATTCACATAGTCGATAAAGTTATAGGCCTACCAAACATAGTGGATCATGTTGTTGCCAATCCTAATTTGTCCAACCTAGTCGGATTATTAACCAATGGAGGAAACACCACATTTACCAATCTATTATCTACTGCCGGAGATTTTACCGTATTTGCACCTAGCAATGATGCCATTACTGCTTTTTCAAATCCAGACAATAATGCTATAGAAACTATTTTGTCTAATCATGTTATTGCAGGAGTAAGTGCTGCTTCAACAGGCTTAACCAACAGCTATGTAAATACATTAGCAACGTTTGGGAACACAGACAAAAACTTAAGTTTATATATAAATGTAGATAATGGTGTTTGGATTAATGGTATTTCTCAAGTTGAAACCGCAGATATTATAACTTCTAACGGTATCATCCATACAGTTAATGCTGTAATTGACATTCCAACAGTAGTTACTTTTGCCACTGCCGACCCGAATTTTTCGACATTGGTAAGTGCTCTTACAGAGTTAACGCCAAATACAGATTTTGTAGCGACCTTATCTACGGCAAATAGCACTTCGCCAGCTCCATTTACAATTTTCGCTCCAACAAATGATGCTTTTGCTGCTATTACAATACCCAGTGACGAAACTGTTTTAGCACAGATATTATCTCATCATGTTATTACAGATATGAATATAACTTCTGGAGATTTAACTCCCAATGGGGACACCACAGCTCAAAGCCTTGAAGGGGATAATTTAACTATTAGTCTTCCTGGTAGCGGCGATAATATAGCAGATCTAACTGATGGATCTGGTAATTCTGACATTGGAATTATCAAGGTTGATGTACAAGCCGGAAACGGCGTGATTCACGTGATTAACAAGGTTGCATTACCCATGTAATGTTAGTTTGATTTGTTGACTATAGACAATGCTCTCTTTTAAAATTGTCTATGAGAAAGAGAGGCCGCCTTAATAGGTAGCCTCTCTTGTAGTTTATAGTCAACCTAAAAGCTCTTTTCTTGTTTAAGGACACCCTCTTCATAATATTTCCAAACGCCATACTTTTTACCTTGGCGATAATCGCCTTCTACCAACAAATCGCCTTTAGGACTGAAATATTGGGATGGGCCATGAAGTTTTCCATCAACGTAAGTAAACGACTTTAAAACAACGCCTTTATTAGAGTACCATTTTGAAATACCATCCAATTTACCCTCTCTATAATGTTGCTCTTCTGCTACGGCTCCATTTGGATAGTACACTAACCTTTCGCCTACAAGGTTTCCTGAATCGTCATAATGCTCGATAGTCATTAATTTATCCGAATTCTTTTGATAGTATTTCCAAGAACCTATATATACCTTTCCGTCCATTAGTCCCTCACTCATAATCTTTCCTCTGGAGGTATAAAACTTAACTTCTGCTTTATTATCGTTTTCGTTAAATTGCTTGGTAGCTGTAAGTACAGCTTGTCTATTAATGTTTTTATAAAACTTAAATAACCCAACTTCCTTGCCGTGATTAAAGGTGCCTTCGTATCTGGTAATGTTTGTCCCTTCAAAATTTTTCTTCCAGACACCATGACGTTTACCATTTGCATCAAACTGGTTAATCTCTTGGGGAAAGACTAAAGTATTTACTAATAAAAAAGCTGCAAATATTACAAATTTCATAAGTGTGTATTTAGAAGGTTAAATGTGTTAAATGAAACGAAAAACATACAAACTAATTGTATAAAAAAAGCTGCCATGTGGCAGCTTTCTCTTACTTACGCTTTTGCGCTTGCTTTTGCTTTTCTGCCTGTTCCATCATTTCAGCCATTTTTTGCTGAAAGCGGCTTTGCTTTTTTGGTTTCTTTTTATTCTCCTGAATCTTGGCATGAATCTTATCCTCATCAATAATAAAATTCTTAATAACCAACATAATTCCAATGGTAATTAAGTTCGATATAAAATAGTACAAACTTAAACCGGAAGCATAATTATTAAAGAAGAACAGCATCATTAAAGGCGAGAAATACATCATGTACTTCATCATCTTGCTCATATCTGGCATCCCTTCTTGGGTTGGTTGCGATGCCACCTGCTGACCAGTAGTCATTTGCATATAAAAGAATATGGCTACCGATGCCAAAATAGGAAACAAACTCACATGGTCTCCATAAAACGGAATGTGAAACGGTAATTCTGCTATGGTATCGTATGACGATAAATCTTCAGCCCAAAGGAAACTTTTTTGACGCAAATCGAATGCAGACGGGAAGAACTGGAACAAAGCATAAAATACAGGTAACTGCATTAAAGCTGGTAAACATCCTGCCATTGGACTCACTCCTGCTTTACTATATAAAGCCATGGTTTCCTGCTGCTTTTTCATGGCATTGTCTTTATACTTCTCTGATATCTCTGTAATCTCAGGTTTTATGACCTTCATTTTTGCCTGGGACAAATACGACTTATAGGTAACAGGGGACATAACAATCCTAACCAAAATAGTCATAACAATAATAGCAAAACCATAAGGCAATATGCCTCCTAAAAATCCAAATAACGGAATAAACACATAGCGGTTAATCCAGCCAAAAATCCCCCAGCCCAAAGGCACTATCTCGTCCAGGTTACGATTGTAAGCATTCAAGAGTTTATAATCGCTCGGCCCGTAATACCAATTCATTGCTTTGTTTAATTCGCCGCCATTAAGCTCCAATGGTAATTTGGTTGCAAATGTTTTGGTAAAAACCGTATCGACTTCTTCATCTTTAACTAAATTCTTAGATGTAAACGCTCCTGTTTTAAAAGGTGAATCGGCCAATAAAATAGAAGTAAAAAAGTGTTGCTTAAAGGCCACATAAGTTACGTCTTCTGCAGTATCTTCAGATAGTTCCCTTTGTCCAAGATAGTCATCTTTCCCTCCTTCATATTCGTAAACCAATTCGGTGTATCTATTTTCGTATGTGATACTTTTGGCATGGCGGTAGGTTTTTAGATTCCAATCCAAATTAATGGGTTGTGACCCATTAATAACGTCGCTTAAACCTTGTGACCGAATGGTAAAATCCATCATATAGTCGTCTGCTTTAAGCTCGTAACGATATTCTAAAAACTGATTTTCTGACACCTTTAGTTTCATTGAAACTATGGTATTATCGCCATTCTTTGTTACCGTTGGCTCAAAATACAGGTCTTTGGTATTTAAGATTCTACTATCTGTCGTACCAAAATTAATATTAAACCCTGCATTATTATCCTTTACAATATAAATGGGTTCTCCATTGAAATTTACAAACTTTTTAAGTTTAACCTCGGAAAGGTAACCGCCTTTACTACTAAACTTTAATGCCAATAAGTCACTTTCAACCAAGGTCTCTTTTGAAGTTACCTTAGTAGCTGAATAAGCAAATGCCCCTAGTTTATTCTTTAATTCAACTAACTTTAAAGAATCTACTTCTGTTCCTATTGGAAAATCTTCAGCTGTTGTAGTTATTGCTTGCTCTTCTACTTGTGTGCTTTTTTCGGCATCTACCTGTTCTTGTTGCGCCTTCTTTTGGGCTTCTAACTCTTCTGGCGTTGGCTGGTTTTGCCAAAGCATATACATCAATATTCCGAAAATAAGAACAAATCCTATTATCGAATTAATATCTAACTTTTTTTCTTCCATATGTTAATTGATATCATTTTTAACGTATACTGAGCATCATTACATGAGATGTTCTTTTTATTAAAATATGACAACCTTAATTTGTTTATACTCTTTTATTGATACGCTTTCCATTATCAAAAAGCTATCCACTTTTAGTTTTGTGCCACACTGACACCTTTAGCTTTTTTGTAACTTAAAGCTGCTTTAACAAAAGCTACAAATAACGGATGTGGATTTGCTACTGTACTTTTGTACTCTGGATGGTATTGTACTCCCACAAACCAAGGGTGTGATGGTATTTCGACAATCTCTACCAAACCTGTTTCTGGATTTAAGCCAGTAGCTATCATCCCTGCAGCCTCCATTTGCTCTCTATAGTTACTGTTAAATTCGTAACGATGACGGTGACGCTCTTTTATGCTTTCAACATTATAAATATCCCGCACTTTACTACCTTCTTTTAAATCGCAAGCCCAAGCTCCTAATCGCATGGTACCTCCTTTATCGGTGATTGTTTTTTGATCTTCCATTAAATCAATCACCGGGTTTTTAGTTGTTGTATCCATTTCAGTTGAACAGGCATCAGCAATTCCCAAGACATTACGAGAAAACTCAATGACTGCCATTTGCATTCCCAAACAAATTCCTAGAAATGGAATACTATTTTCACGCACATACTTTACGGCATCAATTTTACCTTCAATACCACGTTCTCCAAATCCTGGAGCTACCAATACACCATCCAAATGTGCTAACTTAAGTTTCGCGTTATCACTTTTTAAATATTCGGAGTGGATTGATTCTACATTAACTTTTACATTATTTGCCGCACCTGCATGAATAAACGATTCCAATATAGATTTATAGGAGTCTTGCAGTTCAACATACTTTCCTATTAGCCCTATTGTAATCTCTGTTTTAGGGTTTTTAAGGCGTTTTAAAAATTCGTTCCATCTTGTTATATCTGGTGTTGAACTCTCCAAAGCAAGCTTTTTCAAAACTACTTTGTCAAGGCCTTGCTGTAGCATTAAGTTAGGCACATCGTATATTGTAGAAGCGTCAATGGATTGAATTACCGCTTCTTCACGCACGTTGCAGAACAACGCTAGTTTTCTTCGCAAATCTTCAGGTAAATCATGCTCTGTTCTACAAACCAGCACGTCTGCCTGTACTCCGCTCTCCATAAGGGTTTTTACACTGTGCTGTGTTGGTTTGGTTTTTAACTCACCAGCTGCCGACAAGTACGGCACCAATGTTAAATGAATAACGATTCCATTATTATCTCCTAAATCCCAACGTAACTGACGCACAGCTTCTACATAGGGTAAAGATTCGATATCACCAACTGTACCACCTATTTCGGTAATAACAATATCGTAATCACCAGACTTCCCTAAGATTTGAATACGTTCTTTAATCTCGTCGGTAATATGCGGCACCACCTGTACTGTTTTACCCAGAAACTCCCCACGGCGTTCCTTTTCTATTACACTTTGGTATATGCGCCCGGTTGTTACATTGTTGGCCTGACTGGTTGGTACATTTAAAAATCGTTCGTAATGTCCCAAATCCAAATCGGTCTCGGCTCCATCCTCCGTCACATAACACTCTCCGTGTTCGTAAGGATTTAAGGTACCTGGATCCACATTAATATACGGATCTAATTTTTGAATGGTTGTTCTGTATCCTTGTGCCTGTAATAGCTTAGCCAAAGAGGCGGCTATAATTCCTTTCCCTAATGATGATGTAACTCCTCCGGTTACAAAAATGTATTTTGTAGTACTTGTCATGATGCGCTTATAAACGCAGGCAAATTTACAAAATAAAAGATGTTATGCCGAAATGTTTTTTAGTTATTTACCAACGATGTATTCTCTTTCTTTTTTAGTAAAAAAACTAACTATAACGTGAATAATGGATAAATAATTATGACCGTTTGAATGCCAAATCTGTATTTTAACATATCGAAAACAAGCAAATTTCTTACTAAAAAGTACTTCTCGGAACTAAGTTCTGCCAGAATTTCAATCGAATAAACATCAAAACTATTAATTATTATTCTTCTTAACTATATAATAAACCAATAACGTACACAACTGCTACACTCACACACAAATGGTTCATGGGTTTGCCTCGAGGTAGTTTACTTGGGGTACTGCTTTTTAATATTGCGAATCAAATCCTCCAACCCATTTAATTTGAGTTCGTATACCAGCTGAAGCATTTCTCCTAGCTTCCCGTTAGGAAACCCCTTGTTGTGATACCATACTACGTAATGTTCAGGCAGATCGATTAAATAATAATCCTTATACTTCCCAAAGGGCATTTTGGCATGCGATAAGCGAATTAAATACTCTTTATCTGGTAACATATTTCATAAGTTAATGGTTAATTGACTTGAAGTAAACAATAATACAATAACAGATATATTCTTTTATCGTCATGGACATTCCTGCAATTAATTTTGCCCATACTTTTAAAAAAATCTCGATAAATAATTAATTCTTTCTTGATCTGTTATTATTTCGTGATACCAAACAGGTGCCTGATAGTCAACCCATTCTTCGCTTTTTTCACTTTCACTTTGCCTTTTCCGTGCATTTTCGATCATCTCAATTAATTTTTCACTAGGCCTTTTAAGCAACTCAACTGATCTAATTCGCTCAACATCAATAGTGGTTTTTCCATTTTGATCGTCCGAACTATAGCCAACAAGCAAATCTAAAGGGAGCTTTTTATATATTGTCATTTGATCTAAAAGCTTATATTTTTTGACATCAGTCTTGGTAATTGTCAAAGTATTCTTTTCTTCATCAAATTCAGTATTTGGCTCCTGATGGTATCTTCTGCTTATATTCTCAATATAGAATAATTTTGAAGTTCCATTCCGATGCGAAGCATAGCTATCAAGATTTGAAAGACTAAAACTAAAGTCATAAAGAATCAATTGTTTGATTCCATCATCATGCACAAAGCAAAATCCGTTAGGTCTATATTTGTATTCATAGCCTCCGGTTCCAAATGTTATAAACCCTTCTATGATTTTGCCATCATCAAGAACAACTTTACAAACAGCTTGAATTTCAGGTAATCCTAAGTCAAACTCTACAGGCTTTTTAGCTGTAGAGATGAGTAATATAAAAAAGAAAAATATTTTCATAGAATTTTGCCCACACATATAGCGGCAATCCCACTAAGGCTTAACCTCAACAATAGTTAAATCCTGATGCTTTACCAAATACACCGCATTGTTGTAGTAACCGCCAAACAGTTTCTTTTGGTAACCAAATTTGTTTTCTACATATTCCGTTAGAGGCGCATCGTTAACCGATGTATACAGATTATCTGAAGACACCAAACGCAATACAACATCCATTGTTAGGTCGAAACCTTTAACGGCACGAATATTAGGTGTTACGTTATATGCTTTTTCATAAGCCCTAACAAATACGTTGTTATCATTTTCGTTGTAAGTTCTCGATGCCGAGGCATAGGTAAATTGCAACTTCGACAAATGTGGGTTTTTAATTTCATCACCTTCAAACGCCGTATTAAAATTTGTGGTCACTAATGCTATATCGATACGCTCCTTTTTTTCTTCTATATTCTCTTCCTGAATTAAAGATGCCAATATACTGGTTACATTCGAGGCAAAACCTTCGTTCTTGGTTTCCAAAAAGACAATATTGTTTCCTGGTTTTAGCACATCACGAATATCATCTACCAACACATAATTTGCTTCATTGCCGTCTTCATCTTTTCTAGAAAAAACTTGTCTGGCGTGATTAAATTCTTGTTTTAACCCATTGGCTATACCAACATGCTTAGAATCGGCTATAATAATAATATTACCGGATAAGGTATCTGCTTTTACATAGTTTACAATTTTCTCTTTTAGCAAGTCATCTGATGGCTTTGACTGAAATCCATTTTCGCCCAACTTTAAATTACTGCCTATTACTGAAACAACTGGCACATTAAACGTTTTTAATTTGGAAGCTGCTCTTTCAAAATTATTAGAGGTAAGGGGACCGATAACCGCATTAACTGTTTCAAAATCGTTAGCATCGATTATTCGCGACACTTCGCTTGCCTGATTCTTGGTGTCATACACATCTACTTTAAGAGAAACACCCAACTTCTTTAACGAATCGATAGCCATTAAAACACCTGAATAAAAATCGAGAGAAGCATTTAAGTAAGGATCTTCTACAATACTTTGCTTGGTTCCCGAAATAGAATCATGATTGACCCGATTAAGCCTAAACGGCAGCATTACTGCTATATGTTTCGTCTTAAAATCGCTAATACTATCAGCTAAATTAATCTTATCTGTATCAACTTGAATGATCCCGTTTGCTTTACTGGAAAACGGTATTTTTAAGATCATCCCCTTCTTTAATCCAGTTTCTTTCAGTCCGGGGTTTAAAGCTTCCAACTCTGCTTGCTCTAATCCAAGCTCACGCTTTAAGCTGTAAAATCCTTGTTTAGGCCTTACTTTATAGTAACTGTATTTCTCATCAATATTGTTCTCTTTGGCATCTTCTATGTTTGGTACGTTTATTTCCTGTCCGTCCTGAAGTGTTTCTTCCAATCCAGGATTAAGGGCTTCCAATTCTTCAACGGTAATTCCAAACTTATAAGCAATACGCCATTTTCCTTCTTTAGGCAGTACTTTATATTTCTTGGTTGGCTTAACTTCCTCTACTACTTCTGTTATTTTAAATAGTGGTATTTGAAGTTTATCTCCTTTTTGTAATGGATTAGCATATAAAAACGTATTGTGTTTCTTTATATCCTCTTGTGTAACATTATACTGTTTTGCCAAACTGTACAAGGTCTCTTTACGTTTTGTTTTGTGCGTTGTAAAGCCTTTTAGCTCCTTAACTGTAGTTACTTTAGGCTTTAATGCTTTTGATATGGGAATGATTAAAATTGTATTGGGCTTCAATTCTTTTTTAGCATCAGGATTCAAGCTAAAAATATCGAAAGGCGTAACATG
This sequence comes from Snuella lapsa, assembly GCF_039539345.1. Taxonomy (NCBI): domain Bacteria; kingdom Pseudomonadati; phylum Bacteroidota; class Flavobacteriia; order Flavobacteriales; family Flavobacteriaceae; genus Snuella; species Snuella lapsa. The sequence continues at coordinate 32,010 of NZ_BAABCY010000108.1, forward strand.
ATAGCGCTTTGCTATACTTTCAATGGTTTCTCCTTTCTTAACTTGATGTGTACTATAGTTTTGTGCCGTAGCAGTTGTTATGCTGAACACTAACGACAAGCATAAAACGAAAAAGAATTTAGTCATGAAATTTATTTTTTTAATTCTATTAGATCAGGCTTTTGCCATTCAACTTTAACATGTGCATATTGTATGCCAAAAAAAACAGCACTGGGCTTAACAACACACCTTATTAATCACTTTAACCCTAGTTAATTGACAACAAAATGTTTACGTCACTTCGAGTTTCCCCAAAGTGACGTTTTATGATGGTTTGTTATTACCATTTTGAAACGTTAAAATAAAGAATTTCTTGAAACAAACTATCCCCGAGGCAGAGCCATAGGGGGTATACTTCGACTGCGCTCAGTACAGGTTTAGCTCGTTTCATTTTGACCTCACAAGGCCAAAAACCGAAATTCTGTATTTAGATTCCCGCTATAACAGGAATGACAATTTCAACGGAAACCCCGACGCTGAGCGCCGAAGAATTCTTTTTGATTAAACTATATACGTATGCTCTATATGATTCAGTTCTCTTTAATGACGCAAAAATAGCATTCTCTTACACGATTCCTGATTTTAAGTACAATATCGCATTCTTAAAACTTTTGGCCCACCTGATTTATTCCCACTCGATCGTAGCTGGTGGTTTCGAACTGATATCGTATACTACTCTATTAACGCCTTTTACTTTATTTATTATCTCATTGGATGTTTTTTGTAGAAATTCGTATGGCAAGTTTACCCAATCGGCAGTCATACCATCAGTACTTTCTACAGCTCTTAATGCTACACATTTTTCGTAGGTTCGCTCATCTCCCATAACCCCAACACTATTAACAGGTAAAAGCATAGCTCCTGCTTGCCAGACCTTATCGTATAAGCCCCAAGATTTTAAACCGTTAATGAATATAGCATCTACTTCTTGCAAAATACTAACTTTTTCCGCTGTTATATCTCCCAATATACGGATTCCCAAACCAGGCCCCGGAAACGGGTGGCGACCTAAAAGTTCTGGATCGATACCTAACGTATTACCAACACGCCTTACCTCATCTTTAAATATTGCACGTAACGGCTCCACTATTTTAAGTTTCATAAAATCTGGCAACCCTCCTACGTTATGATGGCTTTTAATAGTTGCAGATGGTCCTCCTGTAGCAGAAACACTTTCAATAACATCTGGATAAATAGTTCCTTGAGCCAACCACTTTACATCGGTTAACTTATGAGCTTCATCATCAAAAACTTCAATAAAGGCATTACCTATAGCTTTACGCTTAGCTTCAGGATCTTCAATTCCTGCCAAAGCATCTAAAAAACGTTGAGAGGCATCAACTCCTTTTACATTAAGCCCCATGCCTTCATACTGGGCCAATACATTTTCGAATTCGTTTTTACGAAGCAATCCGTTGTTAACAAAAATACAGTAAAGATTTTTACCAATAGCTTTGTTTAAGAGTACTGCTGCCACTGTTGAATCGACACCTCCCGACAAACCTAATACTACTTTGTCGTTCCCTACTTTCTCTATAATGGCTTCAACGGTTTCTTCTATAAAGGAATCGGGTGTCCAATCTTGATTAACTCCTGCTATGTTTACCAAGAAATTTTCCAATAACTGCTTACCATCGGTTGAGTGATACACTTCTGGATGGAATTGAATGGCATAGGTCTCTTCTCCATTAATTCTATAAGCCGCATTTTCAACATCATGCGTACTAGCTATCAGCACACCATTTTCAGGTAGCTTTTTAATAGTATCGCTGTGGCTCATCCAGACTTGACTGCCTGTATGAATATGAGCAAGAAACGGCTCATTCCCTTTTATGAAAGATAAATTTGCGCGACCATATTCACGTGTATTTGAGGGAGCCACTGCTCCTCCCGAAAAGTGGGCTAAATACTGTGCTCCGTAGCAAACGGCCAACATAGGTTTCTTACCTCTAATGTTTGTAAGGTCTGGATGTAAAGCATCGTCGCCCCTTACTGAGTTTGGACTACCTGAAAGTATAACTGCTTTATAACTTTCGATGTCTGTTGGAATTTTGTTAAATGGATGTATTTCGGAATAAATGTTGAGTTCCCTCACTCTACGGGCAATAAGTTGTGTGTATTGCGATCCGAAGTCTAATATTAATACCTTGTCATGTTGCATGCGCAAAAATAATAATTGATTTTTGAATGGCAATTAAGGATTCGTTTTTTTACAGGGCAATTTCATTTAAAACCAAGAACTTTTTCTCTGTATTCTCTATCAAGAAGAGCATTAAGGCGT
>NZ_BAABCY010000110.1:0-929 GCF_039539345.1 Snuella lapsa
ATATCAAAGAGAGCTTTCCAAGTGCTACTTGCGAATTCAACAGCAAAGTGCTAGGTAAATACTCTAAAGGTGAAAGGCAATGTGATGTACTAGTAACACAAACAATCGCAGGTGAAACGTTTAGAACCTTGGTTGACGCCAAGTATTATTCAAAGAAAATTGATATTAAAGCCGTAGAAGATTTTATTTCAATGTGCAGTGACGTTGATGCTTCAGAAGGTATTTTAGTCACACCTCTAGGTTATTCAGAGTTAGCTTATAGTAGGGCTGAAAATGATCCTTCACAGATTATTTTAGACATACTTTCGTTAGAGGATTTACATCATTTGCAAGGTTATATGGCAATTCCTTATGCTGGAAACTATGGTTGTATAATTCAGCCAGCTTTCGGTTGGATAATTGACGCAAATCGATGGTTTGATAACTTAGCTTGGAGCTATCGAAAAGGTTTTGATTTTGACAAAGCATATAAGGAAAAGGAATTTTCATATTTCAATATATGGAATACAAAAAAAGATCCTCTGACTCCTACAAAACTACTAGAACAGCAGGTTGAAATGCTTTCTGAAACATCCAAGATTTATGAAAATACTATAGAGACTATTGAAGAAGGTGGTAAAATATTAACTACAAGAAAAACAATTATAGAAAATTACGTAGCACCTGAATATGCCTGTGCAGTTGAATATGAAGGATTTATTTTCTTTGGTGTTTTAGTCTCTGAAAACAATCGGGAATCTGTAAATTTCAAAAAACTTAAAAAGATTGTAGCACAAAGTTTACCTATAAGAGTTAAACACACGGCTTCATAACAAGGTGTATAGCCAATAGGGCAATAAGTGATAAATTGAAAGTCCTGTTCTTTGAGTAGGCAACGCCAAAACAAAGTTTTGACGTTTAACAAAAAGAAAATTAAAAGTACAAACGTT
>NZ_BAABCY010000111.1:0-1735 GCF_039539345.1 Snuella lapsa
CGGCTCTTCTTATACAAATCTATACACTTAATTTGAATATCCAACATACCAGTGATAAAACAGACAAGGAAATTGTTTCCGAACCCTGTCCAGCCACCTATAGGCGTTTGTTAGATTATTCCTGTACCGTTTATAGCGATACCTTGCCCATCTTACCAGTTTTATGCGAAGTACATAAAACACTTTGGACAAACTATAACCACGGTATTTACCAAAGTAGCGTATCCATCCCCTGAGTTTTGGATTTAAGTGATGTGCAATACCTACAATACTGTCACATCGCATTCTTGGGATTTCCATTTTCCTGATCTGTTCAAATATCCGTGACCGTGATTGGATACTAATAGCACAGTCAAATCCTAAAAACAGTTTCCCAGTTTTCTTTGACTTTGAAGTGCGTGGCTGAAAAGTATATCCCAAAAAGTCAAATTGCACTTTTTCATACTTTTGCTGCCTTTTAAAATCCCTGCAATACACGATTTTCGTTTTATCTGGATGCAATATCAGTCCACAATGCTCCAATCTTTCTTTTATCCTCTGTAGGATATACTCTGCCTGGTTTTGCGTCTGGCAATGAATAATAATATCATCTGCATAGCGTACAAATTCAATGGCAGGGTTCACTCTCCCAAACCAAACATCTAAGGTGTAGTGCAGAAACAGATTGGCTAACAGTGGACTTATCACCCCACCTTGCGGTGTGCCTTTTGTTCTTGCGATGATTTCACCTTTTTGGGTTTGAAGTGGAGCTTTGAGCCATCTTTCGATGTATTTGAGCACCCACTTTTCTTCAACGTGTTTGCCCAACGCTTTAAGCAACTTGTTATGGTCGATTTCATCAAAGAAGTTCTTGATGTCCAAATCAATCACCCAATCATGCTTCCAGCAGTTTTTACGTACCTGTTCAAGTGCTTGATGGGCACTGCGTTTTGGTCGATAACCATAGGATTGTGGATGAAAGATTATTTCCAGTCTTTCCTCTATTTGATTTCTTATCACCGTTTGTGCTACTCTATCGCTAATGGTCGGAATCCCCAGTTGACGGATAGAACCGTTTTTCTTTGGAATTTCAACTTGTAGGACTGGTGGTGGGTAATAACTACCCGAGGCCAAGCGGTTCCAAACTTTGTACAAGTGTCGATGTCTTTGCTTGTCATAATCTGACATACTTAGATTGTCTATACCTGAGCTTTTTCCTTTTCGCTGTACCTGCAAGTAGGCTTCCCATACCATTTCTTTGGTAATAGGTACTGATTTTGTCTTCTCAAATTGAATCATCCTCTTGCGAGTTGTAAAAATTGATAAACTGTATAAGCCAGTCCCTTTGCTCCAGTTTCATTACAAAACCTTCATCACTACTACAGACTGGTCCGCCCCTGTCCCAAGTATCGCTATTTGGCCTCTAGTTTGCGCTATTGTGCCTTTCACTTTGCATCTTGGCACAGGTTCCCGAGTTCCGTAAATAAGCCCGAATAATGGTTATGCCTCCTAAATGACGCCTGCCGCTTAGCCAGTAAACAGGTAACCGCTAAACTTATCATGTTTGTCATACTTCAAACACTTTTGACAGAATGTTGCACTTTCTCGACACTTCATCAGAGGTTCATTTGCATTCATCTCCTTTATCCATACCTGACCGCGCTCATGGCGCAGCCTTTTCCATAACGCTCAATACCTTGGCTCTTTACCAAAGCACCTTATGGGGGTTTGATGCTCTCCCCTGCAGGACAACACC
>NZ_BAABCY010000112.1:0-635 GCF_039539345.1 Snuella lapsa
CTTTGCCCATTTGGCGTTCCTGCTCTTTATGGCCTGTAATTCCTTATCACTGGCCGATAAGGTCTGTTGGTCCTTGCTTGCCTTATTGCTTTTTGCCCGGCGCAGTGGCCCATCTTTATCCCGTTTGCTGATATGGCGTATGTTGCGCAGGTGGCTCTCCAAATCTTCTTCAGGCACTTTTAACTCCAAACTGTCCATCGAGGCATTGGCCTTGACCGGGGCACTGTCGATGGCCTGGGTATGCCCGCTCACCATTCCTGCCGATACACACAGCTCGAAAACCCTGGCAAAAACGGTCTCGAAAACGGACTCTGGGAACAACCCCCGCGTACGGCTGATGGTTGAGTGCCAAGGGAGCTCCTCGTCGATATCATAGCCCAAAAAGTACAGGATATCCAAACGCATGCTGCAATGCTCCATAAGCTTGCGGTCACTAATTATATTTTCTAAATACCCCACTAGGCATAGTTTAAAGAACACCACAGGGTCGATGCTCTTCTGGCCACTGCTGCCATAGAAGCCCTTGGTCTCTTTGTATAGAAAATCTAAGTTTAAAACACCTTTTAAACGACGGTAGAAATTGTGCTCCGGTACACGCACACTTAACTGAAAATTATTGAACAGTTTCTCCTGGT
>NZ_BAABCY010000113.1:0-831 GCF_039539345.1 Snuella lapsa
GAAATATCTTCTATTGAGTTTATAAACAAATTCATTAAGGTATAGCTGCAAATACTTTCCTTTTATCTTGTGATAATTCCCCAAGAGATTTCTTTTAGCATTACTAATAGTAATGTGCACCCATTTTAAAGTTTCTTTGGTGGTTTGCTTATCTGATTTCTCTGTGACATGTAATTCCACATAATCTGCTATATCAACATAAGAAGTGCTCTTGTCTGTAAATACAATACTTCTTTCATCTATGGAGTCTTCTACGGTTTGATTGATTTCATTCTTATAATGGGTGTCAAGCACTTTGGCTTTAAAATACCGGCATTGCCGTTGTTGTTTGCCTGTCGTTGTATCTTCCAATGGGGTGGATTCTGCCATAACCGCCACATTTTGTTTCCCTGCTGCACCACGCCCCCTTACGCCTTTACTCTTCTCTACCTCTGAAGTTTCCACAGTAAAATAGCCCTCGTCCAATTCTATCATGCCCTCTAATGTGTACCTGGCATCCCTGTTGCCCATCGCTGTACGCAGCTTATGCACCATGGCCCATACGGGCTCATAGCGCTTTAAGCCCAATTGCCGTTGGATCTCTTTGGAGGAAAACCCTTTTTTGGTCATGCTTAGCAAAAACATGGTTTTATACCAGGTTAGGAAAGAAAGATTAGAGCCCTGCATGATGGTTCCGCTTTTTAAGGTCATACGCTTTCTACATTTTTTACATTCATAGCTTATTCGGCTTTTTATCCAATAATGTTCCGTATGGCCGCATCTGCAGACAACCCCTAACTTATCCCGCTCCGTCTTAAAGTGGGATATACAGGCTTCTTCACTCTCAAAATG
>NZ_BAABCY010000114.1:0-1835 GCF_039539345.1 Snuella lapsa
TACAGGTTTGACCTGCCTCATTTTTAGTGATCTCCCTTGTTATTACTGGTTTTTCAAGCACCATATCCTTAGGTTCCACAAAATAGGTGATGTTCTCTGAGAAGATCTCATCACCTGCTTTTACCCTGGAAAGCAGTATAACCTCAGCGCTATTGTGTCCTTTCAATAGGGCTTTAATGCTATTACTATAATAAATACTACTGGTATTAGGCGCTATTCTAACTTGTTTTTCAATGCTGTTGATCACTTTCCCTTTAAAGTCCATGAGTACCAGTTCAAGCACGCCTTTTTGGGACTTCAATTTATCAGAAACAATATAAACGTCCACATGGGTATCTGATACTTTAGGTGTTACAAAAACCGGTGTAAACGCCTTTTTGGTCATATACTGTTGAGCCTTCCAGTTTTTATAGTAGTCCATACTGGACCAGCTTGCTACTGGCCAGCAATCGTTGATCTGCCAGAACAACGACCCCATACAATAGGGCATGTTTCTTCTATGCGCTTCAAGGGCTTCCTTAATGCCTTTGGCCTGCAATAACTGACTTACATATAAAAAGGACTCAAAATCTTTGGGATCTTTGTAGTGCGATTCCATATACTGCTTAATACGTAAATTACCGATCCCACTGCGTTGATGCGCTGCCATAACCTCAGACTCTATATCCCAATCGGATGCCACCGTATATTTCTTAACGGTTGAAAATTCCGGGAAGGATTGGAATCCGTACTCACTCATAAACCTGGAAATATACTTGTTAAACTCGGTAAAGGGATGCTTTTTGTGCCAGACTCCCCAATAATGATTATCTCCGGACCTGGTCTCATCGGTAGCTACCTGTTCGGGGCCAGCTGATGGTGATGACTTCCAGTAATCAATAAATTTCGTTTCAGAAGCTACGACCTTAGGCAAAATATCGTGGAATATTTTTTCATAAGCCGCCCAGATTTTATTTTGTTGTTCCCTCTGGTATGATCTTCTCCAGCCACCCCATCCACGGGAATGGTCGTATTCAGACCATGCTACCTCTATTTCGTTATTACCACACCACAACACAATAGACGGGTGGTTTCTTAAGCGTTTTACATTATCAATTGCTTCAGCCTTTATACTTTCCTGAAGTTCCGGAGTATCGGGATACATACTACAGGCAAACATAAAATCCTGCCATACCATGATCCCCTTTTCGTCACACAGCTCATAAAACACATCGTTTTCGTAAATACCCCCGCCCCAAACGCGTAGCATGTTCATATTGGCATCTACCGCCGAATTGATAACTGTTTCGTAGTCTTCCATAGAAACACGGGGAAGAAACAGATCGTTAGGAATATAGTTAGCCCCTTTGGAGAACACAGGCACACCGTTAACTTCAAAATAAAAGCTACGGCCATTCTTATCTTTATCTTCTTTCTGAACCAATTTGGCCGTTCTAACACCTACCTTGGTCGTTTTGGTATCTATGCGTTCATCTTCTAGATACAGCGACTGTTCTACCTGATATAAATGAGCTTCACCCAAACCACTTGGCCACCATAACTTAGGGTTTTTAATTGTAAAATCTGATGAGACCTTTTGAAGTCCGGGTTGCAAATGGGCCCGGGTTTTTGCTACTTGTTGTCCGTTAATAGTTGTAACTACTTCATAATTGCCGGCCTTACCCACATTAACGGTAACCTCGGTTAGCATGTCTGCTTCCTTACTTTTTATATTTTTGGTCACAATGTAACTGTTATCGATCTGTGCCGCGTTCCATGCATTCAATTGGATGGATCGCCAAATTCCGGAGGTCACAAAACGTGGTCCCCAATCCCAGCCATAGTGGTAGCCCGCC
>NZ_BAABCY010000115.1:0-544 GCF_039539345.1 Snuella lapsa
ATTTTATGGGTGTAACGCCCCAAATACTCTATAACCTGTTCGGGCCCTAAAAAGGGGCGTTTACAATACACGACCCAGTTCTTTTTAAATAAGGTCTCATAAAAATCAGAAGACATTTCTACTTCTAATGTTTTTCGTAACTGCGCCACAAAGCGCGCCCTGAACACCTTGCTCATAGCCTTTACCGGGAACAGGTACTTCCCTTTGTGTTTTACGGGTTTCCATCGCCCAGAAGGAGTTAACCCGCCCCCGGGAACGATACAATGTAGATGTGGATGCAACGATAAATTCTGTCCCCAGGTATGCAGTACGGCAATCATGCCCGGTCGAGCACCTAAAAATTTTGGATTGTTCCCAAAGCCATAAATAACCTGCCACGAGACTTTAAAGAGCATGTTATAAAGTGTTTTGGGCCTGTAAAGGCACAGGCGGTTGAGTTCCTGCGGCAGGGTAAAAACCACATGAAAATAAGGTACCGGTAGCAGTTCGGCCTCACGGGCCCGTACCCACTGTTCTTTCTGGTGCCCCTGGCACTTGGGACAAT
>NZ_BAABCY010000116.1:0-855 GCF_039539345.1 Snuella lapsa
TATCGTGCCTTTCATCGATAATGTCCATAAGCGCCTCCCTGGCCTGATTGTCGAAGCTCTGCAGTCCAAAGTCGTCAAGGATAAGCAGGTCCACCTTTATTAGTTTTCCGAGCTCCTTGAGATAGGTGCCGTCCACTTTACTTAGTTTTAACCTTTTCATCAGTCTGGCGGTATTTGTATAGAGCACCCTTTGTCCCATCATGCAGGCCTGGTGTCCCAAGGCTTGGGCCATATAACTTTTGCCCACTCCGGAGGACCCGGTAATAATCATATTTTCCTTCTTTTGTATAAAGTCCAGTGTTGCCAGTCGCTCGAACATGTTTCTGTCCAGATTCCTGTTCTGTGCATAATCAATATCGGCAAGTGTGGCCCGCTGCTTGAAGGCTGCTTGGGTCATGAGCCTTTTTATCTTTCGGTTCTGGAGGTCTTCCCATTGGTGGTCGGTAAGCAGTGCCAGGTACTGGTCCGGGGTAAGGCCCTGGGTACGGTTGTCACTAAGGTGGCTGTGATGGAGTTCGGCCATAGCGGTCAATCTCATTTTCCTGAGTTTTTCAATGGTGTGGTTTGTGTTCATATGTGCATAAAATTTAAGTGATACATTGTTTTCTATTTATAATTGGACGCCCCACGTATGTTCCCGTGCTTGGGGATATGGGAGCTGCGGTCTGTTTCTTCTTGCAGGAACAGGGAGCTTTGGTCCAGGTTATTTTTCAGTATATTGGTTATCCGGCTATAGCTTACGGCATCTGCCCGTAGGGCCCTTTTACAGGCATTGTCCAATCTTTGGGAGCCATAGGACTTGTGGAGCTGTATAATTCCCATGGCCCTTTTGTAACCTGTTTCGGGATAGTCCAC
>NZ_BAABCY010000117.1:0-1026 GCF_039539345.1 Snuella lapsa
GTTTTACCTGCTTTTATTTTCTATTTACGACAATGAAAGGTTGAGCCAGCGAAGCCTGGAGGATACTTTTAATCACAGTGGTTTTAAAGCGTTGTTTGGTCTAGGTGAAGATGAAACTGTTCGTCGCAGTTCCATTTCAGAAAGGCTATCAAAAATAGACCCTGATTATTTCAAGGCCATTTACCAGCACATGTATGGTCGGTTTTCAGAGCTTTACAGTACAACCGAAATTGAGAAATACAACCTGATTAGGGTAGACAGCACCATTGTTGCAGATACCTGTGCTAGACTCAAAGAGGGCATCGACCAGAAGAGCGGTAAAAAACTGGTAAAATTCAGTTTTTCGTTTGATGGCATTTTACCATCTGGGGTAGAGGTTTTTAATACTCAAAAATATTCATCTGAGGAGAACGCGCTTCCAGAGGCTATTTTAAAGCATGTTAAAAAGGAAGGGCACCACGGCAATATTTATGTGGTTGACAGAGGCGTGCAATCTACAAGGACAATGAAAGACTTCAGTGAACAATCGGTTAAATTCATTATTCGTTCCAAGGAAAACCGAAAATTTGAAGAAATTGAATCTTTGTTAAATCCAAAAAGTATTCAGAGATGGGACAATTGGCGCCTTGTAAAAGACAGTAAAGTTAAGCTATATACCGGAAAGCCCATTGAAAACAAACGGGGCAATATTCATTACAAAGAGCAAAAGGTGGAAACCGAATTTCGATTGGTGGTCATTAAAAATGATAAGCAGAACAAGACGTTTTGGTTCCTGACCAATGAGTTTGAACTCTCTGCCAAGGATATTGCCGATTATTATCGTAAAAGATGGGGTATTGAAGTGTTTTTTAGGTTCCTAAAACAAGAACTCAATTTAAGCCATTTGGTGTCGCTCAACAAAAACGGCATACAGGTGATGGTTTATATGACCATGATTGCGGCCATGTTGCTGCTTATCTATAAAAAGGCCAATAATATTGGCTATAAAACCGCCAAAAGGCGCATCGCTTTAGAGCTAAGGGATAT
>NZ_BAABCY010000118.1:0-961 GCF_039539345.1 Snuella lapsa
TGTTCTGCTTCAAAAGGTGTTTTATATCCCAAAGAAGAATGTAATCGCTTTCTGTTATACCATATTTCTATATACTCAAAAATACTGGTTTTAGCCTGTTCTATGGTTTTAAATTGATTATCATAAACAAGTTCTATTTTTAGTGTCTTGAAGAAAGACTCTGCCACGGCATTGTCCCAACAATTTGCTTTCCTGCTCATGGATTGAGCAATTAAAGTATTAGACTTTAACAGTTTTCTAAATTCTTTTGAAGCATATTGTATGCCCCTGTCGGAATGAAAAAGTAAAGACTGTGTTATTTTTCTTTTTGATATTGCCATTTTCCAAGCAGGGATAATAGTTTGGTTTGCATGTAAACTTGTACTTAATGACCAACCTATTACCTGTCTGTCATATAAATCAATGATTGTGGTTAAGTACAGCCAACCTTTTTGAGTTTTGATATAAGTGATATCAGATACCCAAACTTGATTTAATCTACCAGGGTTAAAGTCTCTATCCAATAAATTCCTGCAAATAGGATATTTATGGTTCGAGTCTGTAGTAGCCTTAAATTTCTTCTTGTGCTTACTAATCCAATTGTTCTCTTTCATGATTTTAGAGACCCTTCGCCTGGATATACAATAATCATTGCGCCTTAATTGCTCTGCTATTCTTGTCGAGCCATAGATCTGCTTACTCCTGTTAAATTCTTGTTTTATCAAATCAGTAAACAAACTATGCTCCAATGCTCTTTTGCCAGGACCACCTGTGAACCACCTATAAAAACTACTTCTGCTTACTTTTAATACTTTGCACATCTTCTCAATGGGATATAAATGTCTATAACTGGCTATAAACCCGTAGATTTCCCATCGCTCTTGGAGAAGATGTGCACGGCCTTTTTTAAAATCTCAAGCTCCAGTTCCTTTTCTTTAAGGGCTTTACGTAATCTTTTGACTTCTATTGTATCCTCTGGTAT
>NZ_BAABCY010000119.1:0-1117 GCF_039539345.1 Snuella lapsa
ACATCGGCCACGGTAGCCCCCGCAGGCACAGTGGCGGCCCAATCGCCATTGGCATCCGTTGTAACGGTCTGAGTGCCGCCATAGGCATCCGTAACAACAACGTCAACGTTCGACAGATCGGGCTCGCCCGGATCCTGTACGCCATTGCCGTTGGTATCTATATATAAGTGACCGCTTACCGTGCCGGTATCAGGGTTACACCCTGTTATAATGCAACCCGTAGTGGTCACGCTGCCCACCGTCTCTCCTTGGGTATCCAATGGACTCACAAAGCCCGAGTCGCCAGACCATAGAAACTGTATCGCCTCATCGTCGCCAGCTATAGCTCCACCGCCACCAATTACATATTGGGTGGCTATACCTGCATCGCCAGCGAAATACCCAGCATCATTTTCGATACCGGTACCGGCAGTAGTATGGTTATTATCGTATATTAACGGGGAACAAAGTTCTTGTGGTATAGGATTTGTCAATAGGGTAAAGCACAAATCAAAAACATGCGTAGGAACGCCGTTTTGAATGTCTATATAATTTGAAACGTTGGGCGAAACGGAAATTCTCGGAAAACCCCCGATATCGGTGGTGAAACCAAATTCATCTCCAATTGTAGGAAATGTTTGCTGAACCAAACCAACCGTATAGCCATTCTCTACCGAAGCGATCGTTAAATTGCCCATCAACGCACTGTCATAAAAGAACCGCAGGGTCGTATAGGACAACTGAGAATTGTCTATACTCGATTGGACCATTATTGGGTAACAGATTTGCCCAGACTGACAGTCTACCTGTACATCGCCTACGCTCCAAGTTGTAATAGCATTTTGTGAAAAAACAACAAAGAGGTTGATTAACACAAAGGTAACGCTAAGTAATTTTTTTTTCATAATTATCCTTTTATATCCAATAATCAAATAACACAACTTCGATATTATTTACTAAGCATCCCCATTCCAAAGAAAACTTATTATGGCATTTTATAATAGAATTTACAACAAATAACTTCTACAAAAATTATTGCAACTTTGAAGATATAAGCTTCTTAGTAACAGTTCCTTTGTTGGTATTAAGATAAACTATATACATCTGATCTTGACTCTTAGAAAAATCCAACTTCAAG
>NZ_BAABCY010000120.1:0-1567 GCF_039539345.1 Snuella lapsa
AGGGCCTTAAAATTTTAAGATTTGTAGATTATCAGTGTATGGTCTTTTTCAAAAAAGAAGCATAGAAGGTCTACTAAAGTGGCTATTATGCTATTCATTTTACAACCAATTAGGTCAAGTCTGTTTTTTAGCTCTTTGCTTCCCAATATTTGCATGCATCTCAGTAAGTTGTAGGCACTAAAGCACAGGTATACTTCCGAGAGGACTTGCTTTTTACCTCTTACCAGAGTATGTGTAAAATGCCACTGTCGCTTGAGTGTCCCGAACTGGTGCTCGGTAATCTGTTGCCTTTGTCTGTAATAGTCCGGACGGCCCTCTACCCGTTTTTGATTTTCCTCCAAGTCCTTTTGGTAATAGTTACGTTCAATGAATCGGCCATTTTTATTATTGGTGCATTTTTCTCTTAATCCACATCCCGCACAGGCCTTGGTTTTATAGTGCTTAACACGGTGTCCGTTTTTGTTGTACCACTTTCCGTTGGTATGCATCACTTCTCCTGCCGGACAGGTATAGGTATCATTAAGCTCGTTATATTGGAAGTCCTGCATATCGTATAGCCCATTTTTTTGGCTGGAGTGTTCCTTGGGAGCGGAATATGTTGTAATCCCCGCTTGCATGCAGGCGGCAATCTCTGCTCCTGTAGTGTACCCTTTATCGGTCAGGGTGTCCATCTGTTCGACCTGGAGGAGCTCCTTGGCCTCGATGGCCATACTGGCCAGGGCACGGGTGTCATTAACGTTTCCCGTTTGGGCATTGGTAAACAGCTTGTGCTTACTGTCGCACCCTGCTTGTATGTTGTAGCCCACGTTGACGATGTTGCGGTGCAGGATGACCGAGCGCGCATCTGGGTCTACCGTACTTATCTGGCTTTGCCCACTATGGTTAAGCTGTTGTTCTATCCGCTTGTAGTTTTGTTTCTTTTGCTCTTGTCTGGCTATCTTGGTTTGGATCTCTTGCCGTTCTTGGGTGCCATCGGCCTGATCGAGTTGCTGTTGGTATTCTGCAATTTTGTTGTCAATATAGTCTATGTGGCGGTCTATTTTCTTTTGGTTAAAATTGTGCTTCAAACTGTTTTGTGCCCTGATCTTGAAGGAATCAATGGCAATGGTCTCTCCATCGATGAGTTTCCAATCCTTGAGCATCAGTACAAAGTACTGAAAGGCCTTCTTAAAGGCTTTGGCATTGTGTTTTCTAAAATAACAAATGGTCCTGGGACTTGGTTTTAACCCTTTAAGTAGCCACCATACTTCCACGTTGACCAAACAGGCCTGGTGTAGCTTATTGGATGAGCGCAGGCCATGGCGGTATCCATACATATAGAGCTTTAACAGTACCGAGGGGTGATATGGAGGACGTCCAGTTGCTTCATGCGTAGTAAGGGCAAAGCCCAATTGGTCCATAGGAAGGTTATTGACAAAACAATCCACCAAACGGGCGTAAGAGTCTTGGGCTACCATAGATTCCAGATCGATCATGGTAAGCTGATGTCGATCCAATTCTTGTTCTAGGTGATGCATAAGTACTGGTTTTGATGTACTTACAAGTTATAAAAACTTCAGTAATCCCA
>NZ_BAABCY010000121.1:0-772 GCF_039539345.1 Snuella lapsa
AAACCCCATGTACCAAGTACTAAGCAAAGATATGATAGAATTAGAGATAGTTCCATATTTACCAGAGACAAAACGAGGTTTTAAACCCAAAGTACCTCTATGCGAGATTGTTAATGCAATTCTTTATAAACTTAAAACAGGGATTCAGTGGGAGTTCCTTCCTGTTGAGAGTCTTTTCGAAAGAGATATTTTGCATTACAAGACTGTTTTCGGCCATTATCGCAAATGGTGCGAGTTAGATGTATGGAAGTCTTGTTGGATAGAGCTTTTAAAAGCCAACAAGTCTAAATTGGATTTATCCAGTGGTGATTTGGACGGCAGTCATACAACAGCCCTTCGTGGAGGGCAAGAGGTTGGCTATCAGGGCAGGAAGAAACGCAAGACAACAAATGCTATCTATCTAACAGATAGACAAGGATTGCCTATCTCTATGTCAGAGCCTGTCTCTGGAAACCATAACGATTTGTTTGATATAGAAGTACAGTTTGAAGAAGTTGTTGGAACGCTGGAAGATGCTGAGATTAGTATTGATGGGCTTTTTATCAATGCCGATGCAGGATTTGATTCCCAAAAACTCAGAGACAAATGCGAAGCCAAAGGTATTATTGCTAATATTTGCCCCAACAAACGTAATGGCAACAATGATGTGGATTATTATTTTGACGAAAAACTTTATGAAGAACGCTATGCCATTGAGCGAACAAACGCTTGGATGGATAGCTTTAGATCGCTATTAAACAGGTTTGACACAACTTTGACTAGCTGGAAAGGA
>NZ_BAABCY010000122.1:0-1147 GCF_039539345.1 Snuella lapsa
GAGAAGTAAACCCAAACATTACACTTTAGAATTTAAACAAAAGGCAGTGGAGTTGAGCTATGCCAAAGGCAACGTAAAACAAGTAAGTGAAGATTTAGATATATTTCCATCAGTACTTTATCGTTGGCGAAAAGAGTTGAAGGATTATGGCAAAAACAGTTTTCCAGGTCGAGGCAAACCTAAAATGACCGATGAAGAAAAAGAGATATCTCGATTAAAAAGGGCATTAAAAGAAGCTGAACTGGAACGTGACATCTTAAAAAAGGCCATCAGCATCTTCTCCAAGAGCGACAGGAAAAATACAGGTTTATAAAACAGCATCTTATGAGGTTTCCTGTCGAGATGATGTGTAAAATATTAAAGGTAAGTAAAAGCGGCTATTACCATTGGTTGCAATCTGGACCAAGTAAATTATGGTTAGAAAATCAAAAGGTAACAACGCTTATTAAATCTATATTCAAAAATAGTTTTGAGAGCTATGGTTCACCCAGAATAAAAACAGAGTTGGAGACATTAGGCTATAAAATATCAAAGCCCAGAGTGGCCCGTATTATGAGTGCTAATTATTTGTTTGCAAAACGAAAGCGCAAGTTTAAAGCAACCACTGATAGTAAACATAATTACCCAATAGCTCCTAATTTATTAAACCAATGCTTTGAAGTAAACAGACAGAATCAAGTTTGGGTAAGTGATATAACCTATATAAAAACTAAACAAGGTTGGCTTTACCTTACTGTAATTATCGATTTGTTTAACCGTAAAGTTGTTGGGTGGGCACTAAGTGATAATTTAAGCACAGAGGATACTATTATTAAAGCTTGGCATATGGCTGTAAAGAAAACAACTTTAACCCAGCCTTTGATTTTTCATTCCGACCGAGGGATACAATATGCCAGCCATAAGTTCACCTCTTTAATTAAAAGTTATAATGGCTTAGTAAACCAATCTATGAGCAGAAAAGGCAATTGCTGGGATAATGCTGTTGCAGAATCGTTCTTTAAATCATTAAAGGTAGAATGGGTTTATAGGCACAATTATAAGTTAAGATCTGAAGCGGAGTTATCCATCTTTGGATGGATAGAAACTTGGTACAATAATAAAAGAAGGCATTCCTTTTTAGGAAATAAAACTATAAGAGAATTTGAAT
>NZ_BAABCY010000123.1:0-746 GCF_039539345.1 Snuella lapsa
TTGAAGGGGTTATAGCGATTGATGGCAAGACCATTTGTGGAGCTAAAGATAAATCTAAGAAGAGCTCTATAGCCCCTCATATTCTCAGTGCTATGGCTAGTGAATCTGGAATTTGCTTAGGACAAGTAAAGACTCAAGAAAAATCTAATGAAATCACAGCTATTCCAGAACTGATTAAATCCTTAGAGATTAAAGATTGTACTATAACTATTGATGCTATGGGGTGTCAGCGTGAAATCGTAAGTTCTATTATAGATGAAAATGCTAATTATGTCATTGCAGCTAAAGCTAATCAAGGCAACTTGCTGGAAGCTATAAAAGATACTGTGAAATTAGAAAAACCTCAAAGTGTTCATTTAGAGGAAGACTTTGGTCATGGCAGAGTAGAAAAACGTACCGCTAAAGTATTTAATAATCTCAGTCATTTGAACAACTCTAATCAATGGAGGGAATTAAACTGCTTTATCCAAGTAGAAAAAGAAACTTACAGTAAAAGCGATGGTAAAACAACTAATGAAACACGCTATTATATTTCAAATTTAAATCTTAACGCAAAACAGGCAAATCATATAATTAGAAGTCATTGGGCTATAGAAAATAAATTACATTGGTCTTTGGATGTGATATTTGGTGAAGATCATTCTAGAAAGAGAACTGAAAATACTCCAGAAAATATGAACATCATTATGAAAATCGTTTTGACTTTGGTAAATCAAGAACAAACTTTTAAGAAAAGTAAAAATAGA
>NZ_BAABCY010000124.1:0-1788 GCF_039539345.1 Snuella lapsa
TCCAGCTGTTCAGGTTCGCATCCTTGTAATAGACTCCAAGGTCCGTACCCACATAGATGCCCTCGTTGCTCGTCCTATCGTACACCATCTCCAACAGGGCTACCCCCGGAAGCCCGGTCGATATGTCCGACCAAGAGCCCCCCTTGTTGGACGATTTATATATCTTGCTCCCCTGAAGTAGGTACACGATATTGGCATTGGTGGGGTGCGTCGCTATGTCGGCTACGTTCCCACTAGAGGGCAGACTGCCCGTAAGGTTGGTCCAGATAGGGTTGGCCCCGCGCACGTTGTCGGACCTGTAGAAGCTGCCGTTGCCCCTGGACACGTACATGATATTGTGATCTGCGTCGCTCTGCTCGATCTTCTTGATCTTGTCGCCGCCGCCGAAACTGGAGATTTTGTCCCATACCGTTGATGAAGTCGCCGTCCTAGCATTGTTGATCCGCTCCACCTCCAAAAGACCCACGAACAGCGTGTTGACGTCGCTCTTGTCCAGCACCCCGGTACCCCTATATTCACCACTATCGGCCGTCAAGGGATTGATCCTTTGGAAGGACATCCCCCCGTCACTCGACCGGTGGATCCTCTGGTTCTTGAAATGGTAGGCATAGGTATCGTTAGTATAATCGAATATCACCGTCGCCTCGTCGCCGCCCCAGGGGCTAAACCAATCACCTCCCCGGTTGAGCTTGATCCCACAGTGCATGGTACCTCCGGCAACAACCTCGGGGTTGGTCTGGCTCTGGGCACATGCAAAAACCTCTGCTATGGGGAGACCGTCGGTGATCTGCTGGAACTGACCATTGCCATTAAGGTGGTAGATACCACCGTCGTTGGCCGCGAACAGCACATTGGTATGCGGTGAGTACGCCCAGGTGAGCTGGTCAAGGTGGAGCGCACCGCCGTCGGCAGTCACGTTATTGAAGAACTGAACCCAAGTCTGGCCGCCGTCGGTAGACCTCCATGACTTGACCCCTCCCGCATATATGATATCGGAATCCGTAGGATCCGACACTATGAAAAGGTTATAGTTGGGCTGCCCTCGGGAGATCGCCCCAGTGTCGCTATAGCCCGTTATGCAGGGAACGCCCCCAGAGCGCCTAGTGAACGTTGCTCCAGAGTCAGTCGAACGGTAAACGCCCTCGTAGGAGTCCTCCCCCATATGGTCCCGTGAATTGATCACATAAACAACATTAGGAGAGGCCGGACTCACCGCTATCTTCATGAAGGTGCCCTGTCCAAAATCCGTAGTGTTCTCTGTCCAGGTCTGCCCCCCATCAACAGAACGGAAAAATTGCGAAGGGGAACCATCGGTTCCAGCATACATGATATCGGGATTGGTAGGGTGCACGCGCAGTTCCTCGACCCTTACGGCCGATTGTACCATACTGAAATTCGCTCCCCCATCCAACGAAAGGTAGATACCGCTGTCGTTCCCCACAACAACCACAGAAGGCGCATCCGGTTTTATCAACAGTGCATTGGTATTGCTCGTGGTCAGACCGGTAGCGCCCCAACTGGAACCGCCGTCGGTAGACTTCAGAACGCCCAAATTCGTCCCGATGTAAATGGTATTGGCGTCGGTGGGGTCCACCTGTGATATGTATACATCCTCCACCAGTTGGTCCGTAAGCGGCGTCCAATTGGTCCCCGCATCGGTCGTCCTGAAAAGGCCTCCCTTGAACGTCGAAACATAGTACGTATTGGCATCGGTGGGGTGAAACTCTACGTGCTTGACGCGACCGCCGTCCATCTTGACCCCGTTCCTCGGACCAACACTGATGGGAC
>NZ_BAABCY010000126.1:0-803 GCF_039539345.1 Snuella lapsa
AGAATTTGCTTCACAGCTAGAAAATCGTCCACTTTTAGAGAATTCCACACCCCAAAGGCGCAATAGAAAGGGGCGTTTGTCCGATAGTGAGATGATGAGCATCTATCTCTTGTTCCATTTTGGACAGTTTACCAATTTCAAACATTTTTACACCCAATATGTCTGCAAACATCTGGACGATCTGTTCCCTGACCTGATCAGCTATGTAAGGTTCAATGCCAGGCAAGAACGTGTTTTACTGCCATTGATGCTTTATCTAAAGTACCGAGGGCTGGGCAAATCAAGAGGGATCAATTATATTGATTCCACCCTGCTCAGGGTCTGCCATATTAAACGGGAAAAACAGCACCGTGTCTTTAAGGGAATTGCTGAGAAAGGAAAATCCACCATGGGCTGGTTCTTTGGGTTCAAGTTGCACCTGATCATCAACGACAAAGGAGAGCTTCTGTCTTTCTATCTGACCAAGGGTAATGTGGACGACAGAAACCTAGAGGTGATGACAGCCATGACCAAGGAAGTCTTTGGAAAATTATTTGGGGACAAAGGTTATATTTCACAGGCCTTGGCTGACTTGCTCTTTCAGGATGGCATACAACTGATCACCAAAGTAAGGAAGAACATGAAGAAACAAAACCTTTCCGACGTAGACGCTATACTGCTAAGAAAGCGTGCTTTGGTCGAATCGGTAAACGATGAACTTAAAAATATATGTAAAATTGAACATACAAGACATAGGTCTCTCTCTGGCTTTTTGGTAAACCTTATTGCTGGACTAGTGGCTTTTTGTTTCTTCCCAAAGAAAC
>NZ_BAABCY010000127.1:0-1170 GCF_039539345.1 Snuella lapsa
GGCTAAATACTCCTGAGAGACCGATAGTGAACTAGTACCGTGAGGGAAAGGTGAAAAGAACCCTGAATAAGGGAGTGAAATAGAACCTGAAACCATACGCTTACAAGCGGTCGGAGCCCATTGGGGTGACGGCGTGCCTTTTGCATAATGAGCCTACGAGTTACCGTTGCTAGCGAGGTTAAGGCATTCAGTGCCGGATCCGTAGCGAAAGCGAGTCTGAACAGGGCGCTTTAGTTAGTAGTGGTAGACGCGAAACCGTGTGATCTACCCATGGGCAGGTTGAAGCTGTAGTAACATACAGTGGAGGACCGAACCGGTTGACGTTGAAAAGTCTTCGGATGACCTGTGGGTAGGGGTGAAAGGCCAATCAAACTCGGAAATAGCTCGTACTCCCCGAAATGCATTTAGGTGCAGCGTTGATTATAGTTTTATAGAGGTAGAGCTACTGATTGGATGCGGGGGCTTCACCGCCTACCAATTCCTGACAAACTCCGAATGCTATAAAATGTTTATCAGCAGTGAGGGCATGGGTGCTAAGGTCCATGTCCGAGAGGGAAAGAACCCAGACCATCGGCTAAGGTCCCCAAATGTATGCTAAGTTGAATAAACGAGGTTGAACTGCTTAGACAGCTAGGATGTTGGCTTGGAAGCAGCCATTCATTTAAAGAGTGCGTAACAGCTCACTAGTCGAGCGGTTCGGCATGGATAATAATCGGGCATAAGTATACTACCGAAGCCATGGCATCGAAAGATGGGTAGGGGAGCATTGTAGTGTCGTCGAAGGGTTGCTGTGAGGCTACCTGGAGAAGCTACAAAAGAAAATGTAGGCATAAGTAACGATAATGCGGGCGAGAAACCCGCACTCCGAAAGACTAAGGTTTCCTCAGCTATGCTAATCAGCTGAGGGTTAGTCGGGACCTAACGCGAACCCGAAAGGGGTAGTGGATGGACAACAGGTTAATATTCCTGTACCTGCTCCCGTTAAAAGTGACGGAGGCGAGAATTTGGTGCGTGCTGACGGAATAGCACGTTGAAGGGAGCGGTAACGCCCCGATAGTACACTGAGGCCCCGGCCAAGGTGATAATCCAGAGGATCGACTTCCAAGAAAAGCGAGGGAAGCAGCCCGTACCCTAAACCGACACAGGTAGTTGGGATGAGAATTCTAAGGA
>NZ_BAABCY010000128.1:0-1231 GCF_039539345.1 Snuella lapsa
CTGGCTGTTGAAAAGCCTTAAGCCAGACCACAATACCATAGCCCGGTTTAGAAAGGCCAATTACAAGGCAATTAGAAAAGTATTTAGGCACAGTGTGGAAATAGCCAGAAACTTTAACCTAATTGGAGGAGAGCTTATAGCAGGTGACTCGACCAAGCTCAGAGCACAGAACAGCAAAAAGAACAATTACAACCACAAAAAGGTACAACGTCACCTCGAATACATTGATAAAAAACTAGAGGAGCACAACCAAGCCCTTTCAAAGGCGGACGGTGATATTAAGGAGGCTGTCGAAACGGAAATAAACCACCGTAAAGAGCAACGTAGGAAATATGAAAGAATAGCCAGGGAACTCGACAAAGACAAGTCTTCTGAAAATCCCCAGCTTTCCACTTCGGACCCCGATAGCCGACACCAGATTGTCAGGGGAACCATTACCGAAGTATGCTATACGGCACAGACCACCGTGGACGCCAAGCATAAACTGTTTATCGATTATAAGCTTACTAACCAAAACGACAAAAAGGCCATGGGTATGATGCTCAGACGGGCGAAGTCCATATTAAAAACAAACCAGTTTACGGCTCTTTATGATAAGGGTTACCATACGGGCAGCGAGTTTTGTACTGCCGATCAATTGGGAATCAAGACCCTTGTGGCCATTCCCGGGATAGGACGGTCAAGCCAGGCCCCAACCCCCCATTACAATGCAGAGCACTTTGTATATGATAAATCATCCGATAGCTACACCTGTCCACAGGGACAGTGCTTGACCTCCAACCAAACCCTTTATAAAGCCAGAAATTATACCTTTAAACAATATAAGACCAAGGCCTGTAAAGGCTGTCCGGCAAGACATGAATGTACGACGGCCAAAGTGAACGGAAAGGTTATCCAACGCAGTGAATTTACAGGGAACGTACAGCACAACGCTAAACGCGTTAAGGCCAATGAGACGCTCTATAAAAAACGACAGGCTTTGGTGGAGCATCCTTTTGGCACCATTAAACGACAGTGGGGCTTTGACCACATCATGACCAAGAAAGGCCTAGAGGCCGCTTCTGCCGACCTGGGACTGATTGCCATTGCCTATAATTTGAGAAGGCTGTTCAACCTGAAAACAATCAAAGTCCCATTGTTCAAAGCCTTAAAAAAGCATGTTACGGCATTAAAGACGGAGATAGCGCCGCTATATTCTATTTTTTTGCCCAAAACCTTATTGTACGATTAT